>JAJTBK010000409.1 GCA_021286965.1 Comamonadaceae bacterium
CGGCCCGGCCGCGCCCTGCCTCCTCCCACATCCCCTTCCTTTCTCTCGTGCAAGGAGCCTCCATGCATGCCGTCCCCCTGATGTCGTTCGCAGCCTGCGGCGGCCTGCTGGCCCTGGCCCAGGCGGCGCAGGCACAGGTGCAGGCGCCAGCCCTGCCCGATGTCACGGTGCGCAGCACCCTGGTGCAATCGCCGCTGGACTACGCCCCGGCCTCGGTCACCCTGGTCGAGGGCGAGCGGCTACGCGACCGCCAGTGGCAGGTCAACCTCTCGGAAGCGCTGTCCGCCACGCCCGGGCTGCTGCTGCAGAACCGCCAGAACTACGCGCAGGACCTGCAGCTGTCAATTCGCGGCCACGGCGCGCGCTCCATGTTCGGCGTGCGCGGCGTGCAGATCCTGGTGGACGGCATTCCCTCCACCATGCCCGACGGCCAGGGCCAGGCGAACAACATCGACCTGCAATCGGTCGAGCGCATCGAGGTGCTGCGCGGGCCCTACTCGACGCTGTACGGCAACGCCTCGGGCGGCGTCATCAACGCCTACACCGCGCGCGGCGAGGGCGATCCCCGCGTGGACGGCAGCTTCGCCATGGGCAGCAACGGGCAGAAGCGCCTCGGCCTCAAGGCCCAGGGCGAGCGCCAGGGCGTGGGCTACGTGCTCAGCGCCAGCCGCTTCCTGACCGACGGCTACCGCCCGCAGAGCGCGGCCGACAAGAACCTGTTCAACGCCCGCCTGGACACCGACCCCGGCGCGGACAGCCACCTGATGCTGGTGGCCAACCACGTCGAGATCGACGCGCAGGACCCCGGCGGCGTCACCCCCGCCGAGTGGGCCGCCGACCCGCGCTTCGTCGCCAAGGGGCCGCTGGACTTCAACATGCGCAAAAGCATGCGCCAGGCCCAGGTCGGGCTGGGCTACGACGTGCGCGTGGACGGCCGCAATGCGCTGCGCCTCATGGTCTACGCCGGGCAGCGCCGCATCACCCAGTACCAGTCCACCCCGGTGGCGTCGCAAACCCCGCCCACCAGCGCCGGCGGCGTGATCGACATGGCGCGCGACTACGGCGGCATGGACCTGCGCTGGGCGCACGACACCCAGGCGCTCGGCCAGCCCCTGAGCCTGGTGCTGGGCCTGTCCGCCAACGTGGTCAAGGAAGACCGCCAGGGCTACAACAACTTCCTGGGCAGCCAGCTCGGCGTGAAAGGCGCGCTGCGCCGCGACGAACGCAACACCCTCGGCAACGCCGACCCCTACCTACAGGCGAGCTGGGCCTTCGCGCCGCAGTGGAAGCTCGACGCCGGGCTACGCTGGAGCCACGTGAAGGTGGACTCCGACGACCGCTACATCACCCCCACCAACGGCAACGACAGCGGCGACACGCGCTTTCGCCGCTGGCTGCCCATGCTGTCGGTGCAGCGCGCGCTGGACGAACGCACCCACGTCTATGCCTCGGCTGGCGGCGGCATGGAAACGCCCACGTTCAACGAGCTGTCCTACCGCCCCGGCGGCCTGCCGGGCCTGAACTTCGGCCTGCAGGCAGCCACCTCGACCAGCCTGGAGCTGGGCCTGCGCCAGCGCCTGGCGGGCGAGCTGCTGCGCGGCCAGTGGTCGGCAGCACTGTTCCATACCGATACGGACAACGAGATCGTCGCCGCCGACAACACCGGCGGGCGCGCCACCTACCGCAACGCCGGGCGCACGCGGCGCCAGGGCGTGGAGCTGGGCGCGAACCTGCAGCTGGCGCGCCAGTGGCAACTGAACGCGGCGCTCACCGTGCTCGACGCCACGTTGCGCGACGGCTTTTGCGACAGCAAGGGCGGCTGCATCGCCGCGGGCAAGCGCATCGCCGGCACGGCCCGCACCCAGGCCGCGCTCGGGCTCGACTGGCGCCCCGATGCCGACTGGCGCCTGGGCGCGGACTGGCGCCACGTCGGCGCCATCGCCGCCAACGACAGCAACAGCGTCGAGGCCCCGGGCTATGGCGTGCTCGGCCTGAGCGCGGGCTACACCCGGCACTGGGGGCCCTGGAAGCTCGACCTCTTCGCGCGCATCGACAAC
>JAJTBK010000412.1 GCA_021286965.1 Comamonadaceae bacterium
TGGGGCGCTCCTGGTGCGGGGGGTGAAAAGAAGAGGCCGTTCACGGCTGCGCCCATGGTAGGCAAGACGGATGTAAAAGAAAAATCAATTACACCAATGCCGGCGATATGCAAAAACCATATCAAGACCGGCGCACGGTCAGCGTCTGCAGGCCCCAGTGGTGCAGCGCCTCGCGCGCCAGCAGCAGCGCAGCGCTGCTCGCCGGGTCGGTCGGCAGGGCGTCCTGCGTCGCGGGCCGGCCCTGGGCGCGCGCGGCCAGGCGCTCGAACAGGCGCTCGACCGCGTCGCGGCCGAGGGTGATCTCATCCGCACGTGCATCGCTGGCACTTGCGACCAAGGCGTGCAGCGCCGCGTCGGCAAGCACGAGCCGCGTGGCGCCGGTGGTGAGCGCGCGTGCCGGCATGATCGCGTCCTCGATCTGCTCGATGGCCTGCTCCAGCGCCAGCGGGCTGGGCGGGGTGCCGCGCAGCGTGGCGGCCAAAGCGGGCGCGGACAGCGGCAGTGCATGTTCCACCGGTTCTTGTGCCAAATCATGCGTTGGCACACACAGGATCAGCGCACCAAGCTCCTGAAATTGAAGCATGACGGGTGTGTTGGCGATCATGCCGCGCTCCTGTGGGCATCAATCAAAACGGATGGCGGAAATGTCCACCGCCATCACGCGGTCGGTGAACACCTTGGCGCCCCGGCTGTCGCCGGCGGCGCCGGCCACCACATGCAGCGGCAGCAGATGCTCCTCGGCGCGCGGCGGGTGCGACAGGCGCCCGGCAGGGCCGCTCGCCACGGCCCAGTCGGCCAGGCGCGCATTGCGTTCCGGCGCAGGCAGGGCCACGGTTTCACCCAGCCAGTGGTCAAAGGCGGTGCTGATGGCGGTAGCGCGCGGATCCCCAAAGCCGCGCATGTGGTGGTAGCTCATGCCGCTGCCGATGATGAGCACGCCTTCGTCGCGCAGCGGCTCCAGCGCCTGCCCCATGCGGATGTGCGCGGCCGCATCCAGGCTTTGCAGCAGCGACAGCTGCAGCACCGGGATGTCGGCGTCGGGAAAGGCGACCTTGAGCGGGATGAAGGTGCCGTGGTCATAGCCGCGTGCGCCGTCCTGCACCGGGGCGAAGCCGGCGCCGGCCAGCAGGCCGCTGGCGCGCTCGGCGAGCAGGGGCGCGCCGGGCGCGGGGTAGGTCAGCTCGTAGGTGTGCGGCGGGAAGCCGCCATAGTCGAACAGCAGGCCGGGCTGGGCGGCGCTGCCCATGCTGGGCTGCGGCGCCAACCAGTGCGCCGTGACGAGCACGATGGCCTGCGGCCGCGCCGGCAGGCTGGCGGGGATGCTGCGCAGGTAGGCGGCGGTCTTGTCCCAGGCGTCGGCCGGGTGCCAGTCCATGAAAAAACAGGGGCCAGCGCCGTGCGGGATGAACAGCGTGGGCATACGGGGCGTGGTGGCTGGTGTCATGGGGGTGAGTTTGATCTTTGACGATCGATTTGCAAAGCCGCAAAATCACGCCACAGTTATTACCCAGAGTGTCAAATGGACCGCATCACCAGCCTGCGCGTGTTCGCCCGCGCCGCCGCCGTGGGCAGCCTGTCGGCGGCGGCGCGCCAGTTCGACATGTCGCCCGCCATGGCTGCCAAGCATGTCAATGCGCTGGAGGCGCGCCTGGGCGTCAAGCTGCTGCACCGCTCCACGCGCCGGCTGGCGCTGACCGACGCCGGCGCCAGCTACCTCGACGCCGTGCAGCGCATCCTGGCCGAGCTCGACGAGGCGGACGCCGCCGCCACCTCGCAGCGCCGCCTGGCCACCGGCCTGCTGCGCCTGAACGCGCCGCAGGTCTACGGCCTGCGCCACATCGCGCCGCTGCTGCCGGCCTTCAGCCAGGCGCACCCGGCCGTGACGCTGGAGCTGGGCCTGTCCGATGCCGTGGTCGATCTGGTGGCGCAGCGCTGGGATCTGGCCGTGCGCATCGGCGCCCTGCACGACGACAGCCTGCAGGCGCGGCGCCTGGGCGACTGCCAGCTGGTGCTGTGCGCCGCGCCCGCCTACCTGGAGGCGCGCGGCGTGCCGCGCCGCGTGGCCGACCTGGCGCAGCACAACTGCCTGGGCTACACGTTGTCGAGCACCAACGGCCCGGCGCAGTGGTGCTTTGGCGAAGGTGGCCGCGTGCGCCAGAAGGTGCAGGGCAACCTGCGCGCCAACAGCGGCGAGGCGCTGCTGGCCGCCGCCCTGGGCGGCCAGGGCCTGATCTACGAACCGAGCTTCATCGTCGGCGAGGCCGTGGCGCGCGGTGCTTTGCAGGCGCTGGCGCTGGAGCAGCCGGCGCGCGACCTGGGCGGCATCCACATCGTCTGGCCGTCGGCGCGGCACGCGCCGGCCAAGGTGCGGGCCATGATCGATTTTCTGGTGCAGCGGCTGGGCGCGCAGGCGCGGCCCAGGCCGTAAAATTGCAGGCTTCGCCCCAAGGAGCGCTGCAGCAGCGCGGGTGCCGCCCGGCACGCGCTGTCAGGCTTGGGGCAACGAAGCGGGAGCGACCCGCCCATCGGATGCAACGGCGCTCGCCTGTCTTTTTCTGCCCTCGGTTTTTCACAGGTGAGCGAGATGTCTACGACCCCCACACCCAACCTTCCCCCCATGAAGCTCTCCGGCCTGGAGCCGGTGTTCATTGGCGAGGGCAGCTTGTTCGTCAACGTCGGCGAGCGCACCAACGTCACCGGCTCCAAGGCGTTCGCGCGCATGATCCTCAACGAGCAGTACGAGGAAGCGCTGTCGGTGGCGCGCCAGCAGGTGGAAAACGGCGCCCAGGTCATCGACGTGAACATGGACGAGGCCATGCTCGACAGCAAGGCGGCCATGGTGCGCTTTCTGAACCTGATCGCCTCGGAGCCCGACATCGCCCGCGTGCCGGTGATGGTGGACAGCTCCAAGTGGGAGGTGATCGAGGCCGGCCTGCGCTGCCTGCAGGGCAAGGGCATCGTCAACTCGATTTCCATGAAGGAGGGGGTGGACAAGTTCAAACACGAGGCCAAGCTCATCCAGCGCTACGGCGCCGCCGCCGTGGTCATGGCGTTTGACGAGGCCGGCCAGGCCGACACCTACCAGCGCAAGATCGAGATTTGCGAGCGCGCCTACCGCGTGCTGGTCGATGAGGTCGGCTTTGCGCCCGAGGACATCATCTTCGACCCCAACATCTTCGCCGTCGCCACCGGCATCGAGGAGCACGCCAACTACGCCGTCGATTTCATCGAGGCCACGCGCTGGATCAAGCAGAACCTGCCGGGCGCCAAGGTCTCGGGCGGCGTGTCCAACGTGAGTTTTTCCTTCCGGGGCAACGAGCCGGTGCGCGAGGCCATCCACACCGTGTTCCTGTACCACGCGATTCAAGCGGGCATGGACATGGGCATCGTCAATGCCGGCATGGTGGGCGTCTATGACGACCTCGAACCCGAGCTGCGCCAGCGCGTGGAAGACGTGGTCTTGAACCGCCGCCCCGACGCCGCCGACCGCCTGCTGGAGATTGCCGAAGCCGCCAAGGGCGCGGCCAAGGACGACAGCAAAAAATTGGAATGGCGCGGCACGCCCGAGCACCCGAAAACCGTGGGCGAGCGCCTGTCGCACGCGCTGGTGCACGGCATCACGGACTTCATCGTCTCCGACACCGAGGAGGCCTACCAGGATATTTGCGTGGCCAAGGGCGGGCGGCCGCTGCACGTGATTGAAGGGCCGCTGATGGACGGCATGAACATCGTCGGCGACCTGTTTGGCGCGGGCAAGATGTTCCTGCCGCAGGTGGTGAAAAGCGCGCGCGTGATGAAGCAGGCCGTGGCCCACCTCATCCCCTACATCGAGGAAGAAAAGCGCCAGCAGGAGGCGGCCGGCCTGGACGTGTCGAGCAAGGGCAAGATCGTGATTGCCACCGTCAAGGGCGATGTGCACGACATCGGCAAGAACATCGTCACCGTCGTCCTGCAGTGCAACAACTTCGAGGTCATCAACATGGGCGTGATGGTGCCCTGCCACGAAATCCTGGCGCGAGCCAAGGCCGAGGGGGCCGACATCGTGGGCCTCTCCGGCCTCATCACCCCCAGCCTGGAGGAGATGCAGTACGTCGCCGCCGAGATGCACAAGGACGAGCATTTCCGCATCAAGAAGATACCGCTGTTGATTGGCGGCGCCACCTGCTCGCGCGTGCACACCGCCGTCAAAATCGCGCCCCATTACGACGGCCCCGTGGTCTATGTGCCCGATGCGTCGCGCAGCGTGAGCGTGGCGCAAAGCCTGCTGGGCGAGGGCAAGGACGCCTACCTGGCCGAAGTGCAGGCCGACTACGACCACGTGCGCGAGCTGCACGCGAAGAAGAAAAAAGTGCCGCTGTGGCCTTTGGCGCAAGCCCGCGCCAACGCCACGCAACTCACCTACGCCCCGGTGGTGCCGCGCGCCCTGGGCCGGCGCGTGTTCAAGAACTTTGACCTGGCCGAGCTGGTGCCCTTTCTGGACTGGGGGCCGTTCTTCCAGACCTGGGACCTGGCAGGCGCTTACCCCGCCATCCTGCAGGACGAGATCGTGGGCGAGGAAGCGCGCAAGGTGTTTGCCGACGGCCAGGCGATGCTGCAAAAAATCGTGGCAGGCCGCTGGCTGACGGCCAACGGCGTCATGGGCATCTTCCCGGCCAACC
>JAJTBK010000415.1 GCA_021286965.1 Comamonadaceae bacterium
GCAGTACGAGTCGCTTCTGAAGAAGGCCAACTTCAAGACTACCCTCAACGGCTGAGATGGTGCACAATAACGCCCTTTCGCGCTCGCCGCGTGCCAGGGTTGGATGAGGTATGGGGGCGCCCTGCGAGGCAGGGCTCCCGGTTTCGGGCTGGTGGCTCGAACGGATGGACAAGTTTTTTGGAGAATCAAATGAGAGTTTCGGCTTCGGTCAAGAAAATCTGCCGCAACTGCAAGATCATCCGCCGCAAGGGTGTGGTGCGCGTGATCTGCACGGACCAGCGCCATAAGCAGCGCCAAGGTTGATTAGGAAAGCATAGAGGACGCATATGGCACGTATTGCTGGTATCAACATCCCGCCGCACAAGCACGCTGAAATCGGTCTGACCGCCATTTATGGCATCGGCCGTACCACGGCGCGCAAGATTTGTGACGCTTGCGGTATCGACTATTCCAAGAAAGTCAAGGATTTGACGGACGCCGATCTGGAGAAGATCCGCGACCAGCTCAACCCCATGACTCTGGAAGGCGACCTGCGCCGCGAAACCACGATGAACATCAAGCGCCTGATGGACATCGGTTGCTATCGTGGCTTCCGTCACCGCCGTGGCCTGCCCATGCGCGGTCAGCGCACCCGCACCAACGCCCGTACCCGCAAGGGCCCGCGCAAGGGTGCAGCGGCTCTGAAGAAGTAAAGAGATTGAAGGATCATCATGGCCAAGTCTCCTGCCAATAACGCAGCAGCGCGCGTGCGCAAGAAGGTTCGCAAGAACATCGCCGACGGCATCGCCCACGTGCACGCTTCGTTCAACAACACCATCATCACCATCACTGACCGCCAAGGCAACGCCCTCTCGTGGGCTTCGTCGGGTGGCCAGGGTTTCAAGGGCTCGCGCAAGTCCACCCCCTTCGCAGCCCAGGTGGCTTCCGAAGTGGCTGGCCGCGCCGCCATGGAGCAAGGTATCAAGAACCTGGACGTCGAGATCAAGGGCCCCGGCCCGGGTCGCGAATCCTCGGTGCGCGCTCTGGGCGCGCTGGGCATCCGTATCACCTCGATCTCCGACGTGACGCCGGTTCCCCACAACGGCTGCCGCCCGCAAAAGCGTCGCCGTATCTAAGCTTCTCATAAGCCCACCGCCGCCTGGGGTTGCAAAGCTCCCGGCGGCTCCCGCAATGGTTTTGCGGTAGATGACACAAGGAAAATCAAGTGGCACGTTACCTCGGCCCCAAGGCCAAACTCTCCCGCCGCGAAGGCACTGACCTGTTCCTCAAGAGCGCCCGTCGCTCGATCGCGGACAAGGCCAAGTTCGACTCCAAGCCCGGCCAGCATGGCCGCACCTCCGGTCAGCGTACCTCTGACTTCGGCCTGCAGCTGCGCGAAAAGCAAAAAGTCAAGCGCATGTACGGCGTGCTGGAAAAGCAATTCCGCCGCTACTTTGCTGAAGCCGACCGCCGCAAGGGCAACACCGGTGCCAACCTGCTGTCGCTGCTCGAATCGCGCCTGGACAACGTTGTCTATCGCATGGGCTTTGGTTCCACCCGCGCCGAGGCACGCCAGATGGTGTCGCACAAGGCCATCGTGGTGAACGGCCAGTCGGTGAACATCCCCTCGTACATGGTCAAGGCCGGTGACGTGGTGGCTGTGCGTGAAAAGTCGAAGAAGCAGGCCCGTGTCGTCGAGGCACTGCAACTGGCCGGCCAAGTGGGTTTCCCCGCCTGGGTCGAAGTGTCGGCTGACAAGGCCGAAGGCACCTTCAAGCAAGTGCCCGATCGCGACCAATTCGGTGCCGACATCAACGAATCGCTGATCGTCGAACTGTACTCGCGTTGATCTTTACGTTGTCTTTGAACCAGCGTTAAAACCCGTTCCCCCAGCGCGAGGCATCGCGCTGGGGGCGCTTCACCAGCCTTACCGGCGTAACGAGCTGGGGGTATTGAGAGGAAGTCTGCATGCAAACCAATCTGCTGAAACCCAAGACGATCCAGGTCGAGCAACTGGGCCACAACCGCGCCAAGGTCGAGCTGGAGCCGTTCGAGCGTGGCTACGGCCATACGCTGGGCAATGCTCTGCGCCGCGTTCTGCTCTCGTCCATGGTGGGTTACGCAGCAACGGAAGTCACCATCGCCGGGGTGCTGCACGAATACTCTTCCATCGACGGCGTGCAAGAGGATGTGGTCAACATCCTGCTGAACTTGAAGGGTGTGGTGTTCAAGCTGCACAACCGCGATGAAGTCACCCTGAGCCTGCGCAAGGATGGCGAAGGCGTGGTCACGGCGCGCGACATTCAAACGCCGCACGACGTCGAGATCATCAACCCCGATCACGTCATTGCCCACCTGTCGCAAGGCGCCAAGCTGGA
>JAJTBK010000420.1 GCA_021286965.1 Comamonadaceae bacterium
CAGGATGTTGTTGAAGTCGTGCGCGATGCCGCCGGCCATGGTGCCCACGGCCTGCATCTTGTGCGATTCGCGCAGCTGCGCTTCGAGCTCGGTGCGCCGGGCCTCGGCTTTTTTGCGCCCGGTCAGGTCGCGCGCAAAGACGGTGGTGGTTTCGCCCTCGCTGTGGCGCTCGAAGCTGATGCTGACCTCCACCGCCAGCACGCCGCCGGTGGCGGTGCACGCCTGCATTTCACCGAGCACCGCCTGGGTGGCGATCTGGTTGAGGTCCAGCGCCTGCGCCACCTCGGGCAAAAAGCGCTGCAGCGGGCTGCCCAGGGCGTCGCTGGTGGCGCACTGGAACAGCGCCGCCGCCGTTGGGTTGAAGACCGTGATGCGCTGGTGCTGATCGACGCAGATGATGGCGTCGAGTGCGGAGTTGATGACCGCCTCCAGGCGCCGCTCGCTGGCGTGCAGCTGCTCGTTGCGCTGCTGCAGCGTCTGGCGCTCGGCAATCAAGGGCCCTTGGTCGATGACGGCGCACAGGTACTGGCGCAGCGGCAGCAGGCTGCCCTGGGGCGCTTCGATGCAGGCGATGTGCAGATCGCCCGTCATGCGCACCTGGGGGCTGATGTGAAACAGTACCTCGGAGGTGTCGGCGCGGCCCTGCGCGCGCGCGATGAGGAAGGCACGGCGCACGCGCTCGGTGTCGGGCGCGCTGACGAAGGGCATGAGCGAGATCAGCCCCGGGTCTTGCTCGGTGGGCTGGAACGAGCGGTGCGCCATGGAGTTGGCCTGCACCACCATGTCGTGCTCGTCGATCACCATCAGCGCCAGCGGCACGCTGGAGAACAGCGCCTCGAAGCGCTCGGAGGCACTCTCGGCCGAGGCCTGGCTAAAGCGCAGCACCTTGTTCTGCGTCTCCAGCTCGAACTGGTAGTTGCGCAGCTCGTTCACCAGGTCGTCCATCGGGTCGCGCGGGCGCTTGGGCGCGGGTGACGCCAGCGGGTCGTCTTCGGCCAGGGGCTGTTCCGGCTCCGGCTCGTCGGGCGTCCAGTTCTGGAACAAGAAGGAAAGATCGGGGCGGCTCATGGCGTGGCGCGGGGCGGTTCGTTGCCAGGATTGTCTCCGAGAACGCGCGCTGCCCAGGGCGCCAGGCCGCAGGAACCAGGCACAAGCGCTCACCATGGCACGCATTGCGGCATTCCTGCAGTGTAAGCTCCTGAAACCATAGCTGCTGACGCTTGCTATCTCTGGTTTTGGATGGGAAAAGTGCCAGAAATCCAGGCGGGTAAAGCGTGTGCAGCTATCAATTTGCACTACAGCCGGCGCAGCCGCTGCAGCGCCGTGCGCAGTGTCTCGTCCTTCTTGGCGAAGCAAAAGCGCACCACGCGCTGATCCAGGCCGTTGCCGTAGAACGCCGACAGCGGGATGGCGGCGACGCCGATCTCGCGCGTGAGCCATTGGCAGAAGTCGGCCTCGTTCAGGTCGCTCACGGCCGAGATGTCGACGCACTGGAAGTAGCTGCCGCTGCTGGGCAGCAGGCGCAGGCGCGAGCCTTCGAGGCCCTGGCGGAACAGGTCGCGCTTGGCCTGGTAGAAGGCGGGCAGCTGCAGGTAGGGGGCGGGGCGGCGCAGGTATTCGGCCAGGCCGTGCTGCATGGGGGTGTTCACGCTGAACACGTTGAACTGGTGCACCTTGCGAAACTCGGCCATGAGTGCGGCGGGCGCGGCCACGGTGCCCACCTTCCAGCCTGTGACGTGGAAAGTCTTGCCGAAGCTCGAGACGATGAAGGCGCGTTCGGCCAGGCCGGGAAAGCGCGCGGCGCTCTGGTGCGTGGCGCCGTCGAAGACCATGTGCTCGTAGACCTCGTCGCTGAGCAGGAGGATGTTGGTGGGCGCCAGCAGCTCTTCGAGCGTGCGCATGTCCGCCTCCGACCATACGCTGGCGCTGGGGTTGTGCGGGCTGTTGATGAGGATGAGGCGCGTGCGCGGCGTGATGGCGCCAGCTATGCGCGCGACGTCGGGCTGGAAGCTGCCCGGCGAGGAGCTGCTGCCCAGCGGCACGCGCACCGGCACGCCGCCTGCCAGTTCGATGCCCGGCACGTAACTGTCGTAGCAGGGGTCGAGGACGATGACCTCGTCGCCCGGGTGCACGCAGGCCAGGAGGGCCGTGAGGATCGCCTGCGTGGCGCCCGCGGTGATGGTGATTTCGCTGTTGGCGCAATACCGGCGCGCGTGGAGTGCTTCTATTTTTGAAGCAACGGCCTGGCGCAACGCGGGCACGCCGGGCATCGGCGGGTACTGGTTGTGGCCGGCCTGCA
>JAJTBK010000428.1 GCA_021286965.1 Comamonadaceae bacterium
AAAACCCATCGCTCCTGCCCGTACCCCCTGGGGCCTGCGCCTTGCCACCTTCGCGCTGTGGGCGCTGGCCGGTGCCAGCCTGGTGTACTGGGGGCTGCGTCTGCTCGACAAGCCCCTGCCCGGGGCCGCGCCGGCGCCGGCGCCGGCGGCCAGCGCGCCCGATGCCCTGGCCCTGGGGCGCCTGCTGGGCGTGGTGCCCGCGCCACCTCCGGGGGCGCAGGCGGCAGCGCCGGTGCAGGGGCGCATGGCCCTGGTCGGCCTGCTCGCCGGGCGTGAAAGCGGTGGCGGCGCGGCGCTGATCTCCATCGACGGCCTGCCGGCCAAGCCGTTTCGCGTCGGCGCCACGGTGGAGTCCGGCCTGGTGCTGCAAAACGTCACCGGGCGCGAGGCGCACCTCGGGCCGGCACCGGGCGCGGCCAGCACCGTGACCCTGGCGATCCCGCTGCCGCCCGGGGGCGTGCAGCCGCAGTAACTTCTTTACGCTTTTTTACTGGAACGCCACCTCGGCAAAGCTGCGCAGCTTGCGGCTGTGCAGGCGCGCGGCGCCGCCGGCGCGCAGCAGCTCGATGGCGCGCAGGCCGATGCGCAGGTGCTGATCGACGCGCTCGCGGTAAAAGTGGTTGGCCATGCCCGGCAGCTTGATTTCGCCGTGCAGCGGCTTGTCCGACACGCACAGCAGCGTGCCGTAGGGCACGCGAAAGCGAAAGCCGTTGGCGGCGATGGTGGCGCTCTCCATGTCCAGCGCCACGGCGCGGCTTTGGCTAAAGCGCTGTTGCGGCAAATTGTTGGGCAGCAGCTCCCAGTTGCGGTTGTCGGTGCTGGCGACGGTGCCGGTGCGCATGATGCGTTTGAGCTCGCCCTCGGGAATTTGTGACACGTCGGCCACGGCCTGCTGCAGTGCCTGCTGGATCTCGGCCAGCGCCGGGATGGGCACCCACAGCGGCAGGTCTTCGTCGAGCACATGGTCTTCGCGCACGTAGGCGTGCGCCAGCACGTAGTCGCCCAGCTGCTGGCTGTGGCGCAGGCCGGCGCAGTGGCCCAGCATCAGCCAGGCGTGCGGGCGCAGCACGGCGATGTGGTCGGTGATGGTTTTGGCGTTCGCCGGGCCGACGCCGATGTTCACCATGGTGATGCCGCTGCAGTCCTTGCGCACCAGGTGGTAGGCCGGCATTTGCGGCAGGCGCGGCGGCGCCATGCCGCGTGCGTCGCCGGGCTCGGGCGCGAGGCCTACGCGGCGCGTGACGACGTTGCCGGGCTCGATGAAGGCGATGTACTCGCTCTCGGGGTTGGCCATCTCCGCCAGCCCGAGGCGGATGAAGTCGTCGATGTAGAACTGGTAGTTGGTGAACAGCACGAAGTTCTGGAACCACTCGGGCTGCGTGCCGCTGTAGTGGCGCAGGCGCTGCAGCGAGTAATCGACGCGCGCAGCGGTGAACAGCGACAGCGGCTGCGCCTGGCCCGGCTGCGGCTGCCAGGTGCCGTTGGCGATGCCGTCGTCCATGGCGGTGAGGTCGGGCAGGTCGAACAAATCGCGCATCAAGAGGCGCCGTTCGGCGCTCAGCTGGCCCTCGACGTGATCCTGCTCGGCAAAGGAAAAATGCACTGGAATCGGCTGGTTGCTGGTGGCCACCTCCAGCGCCACGCCGTGGCTTTGGCGCAGCAGGGTCAGCTGCTGCAGGTAGTAGCTGGCAAACAGGTCCGGGCGGGTGAGGGTGGTTTCGTAGTGGCCCGGGCCTTCGACGAAGCCGTAGGCCAGCTGCGTCGGCGCCCGGGCCACGGTGTGCGTGTGCAGGCGCACCAGCGGGTAGTAGGCGCGCACCGGCTGGGGCGGTGTTTCGCCGGCGACGAAGCGCTGCATGTGCTGGCGCAGGTGCTCGATCTGCTGCTGGTAAATGTGCTGGATCTGCGCCAGCGCTGCTGCCGGGTCGTCGTGCTGGGTCGGGGCGGTGAAGGTGGTGAGGTAGGCCATGGGGGCATTGTCCACGGCCTGTGTGTCAGGGCGTGGGCGTCAGTCCGCCGCGTGCCTGCCAGGCTTCCCACCAGGGGCGCACCTGGTCGGCGGCGAGCGGGCGCGACAGGCCGTAGCCCTGCACCAGGTCGCAGCCCAGGCGCTGCAGCAGGGCCTGCTGCGCCGGCGTCTCCACGCCTTCGGCAACGACGCGCAGCTGCAGGCTGTGGCCCATCTGGATGATGGCGGTGACGATGGCGACGTCGTCCTGGCTGTCGGGGGTGTCGATGACGAAGGAGCGGTCGATCTTGAGCTTGTCGATCGGGTAGCGCTTGAGGTACGCGAGCGAGGAGTAGCCGGTGCCGAAGTCGTCGATGGACACGCCCACGCCCAGCGCCTGCAGCGCAGCGAGCATCTGCGCGGCGGTGCCCGATTGCTGCAGCAGTACCGACTCGGTGATCTCGATCTCCAGGTACTGCGGTGCCAGGCCGGTGTCGTGCAGCACCTGGCGGATGTCGGCCAGCACGTCGCGCTGGCGCAGCTCCAGGGCCGAGATGTTGACGGCGATGGGTACCGTGGGCAGGCCGGCGGCGTGCCAGGCCTGTAATTGGCGGCAGGCCTCGTGCAGCACCCAGCGGCCAATGGGCGTGATCAGGCCGCGCGCTTCGGCGAAGGCGATGAACTCGTCCGGCCCGACCAGGCCGCGCTCGGGGTGCTGCCAGCGCACCAGGGCCTCGAAGCCGGCCAGGCGGGCGTCCGCCAGGTGCACCTGGGGCTGGTAGTGCAGCACGAATTCCTGCCGGGCAATGGCCTCGCGCAGCTGGCGCTCCAGGCGCAGCTCCTCGTGCGGGGTGCGCGCGTCCATGCTTGCCTGGTAGAACTGGCGGTTGGCGCGCCCGCTTTCCTTGGCGTAGGCCATGGCCAGGTCGGCGTGGCGCAGCAGCTCCTCGGGCTCGTCGCCGTCCTCGGGAAAGAGGCTGATGCCGATCGAGGGCGAGAGCGAAACCGGCAGCCCGCCGACCTTGTGCGGGCGGCCGATGGTGGCGAGCAGCTTGTCGGCCACCTGCGCAGCCTCCTGCGCCAGGCCCAGGTCGGGCAGCAGGACGACGAACTCGTCGCTGCCCAGGCGCGCCACCAGGTCGCAGGCGCGCACGGTGGCCTTGAGGCGCTGCGCCATCTCGCACAGCAGCGTGTCGCCGACCTGGTGGCCGAGCGACTCGTTCACGGTCTTGAAATGGTCGAGGTTGATGAACAGCAGCGCCGCCCGGCCCTGCTGCAGGCGCAGGCGCGCGAGGGTTTTGCCCAGCTGCTCGGTCAGGTAGCGGCGGTTGGGTAGCTGCGTCAGGTGGTCGTGCAGGGCGATGAAGGCCAGGTGCTCCTGTGCCTGCCTGCGTGCCGTGATGTCGCGCAGCACGGCAATGCGGTATTCCTGGCCCTCGTGCGGCATGGACTTGCCCACGACCTCGACCGGAATGCTGTGCCCGTCGCGGTGCAGGACGGCGATTTCGTAGGTGTCCTCGCGCCCCTGGGCGATGTAGTCGATGACGGACTGGCGGTATTCGGGCGCGACGTAGTCGAGGATGGAGTGCCCGATGACGTCGGCCACCTGCAGCCCGACCAGGCGCTCCAGGGCCTCGTTGCCGTCGAGCACCCGGCCATCCTTGTGAAACACCAGCGACTCCTGCGTCGCGGCGCTGAACTTGCGCATCCGTTCGTTGCTCTCGCGCACCGCACGCTCGGCCTGCCAGTGGTGCGTGATGTCGTGGATCATGACGAAGATGCCCAGCTGGCGCCCCTCTTGCAGGTGCGGGATGAGGTGCACTTCCATCATGCGCCGCTGGCCTTGCTCGTCGAGCTGCTCGCGCGTGTAGCGCACGGCCTCGCCGGCGGCGCAGCGCCGGGTGTAGGGCTCGATGATTTTCCAGGTGGTGGCGCCGACGCTGTCCTGGGCGTGCATTCCGAGGATGCTGGCCGTACTCTGGCCGCAGCTGCGGGCGTAGCGCTCGTTGGCAAAGCGGCAGCGCAGGGTGCTTGCCTCGTAGTAGGCGATGCTGGCGGGTACGGCGTCGGCAATCACCCGCAACAGCGAGCCGCTGTTGCCGGGGCCGAGGGCCTCGGGCGAGGCGGTGCGGAGGGAGTGCTGCAAATCGGACATAAGGCTGGCGCTGGTTATAGCGGATGCTTCTGCGCACGGGCGTGAGTAAAAGTCTCTATTTCTTGTAACCAAGAGCTTTGCTTCAGCACCTGCCCGAGGCCGCCGATAATGGCCGCCCATGTCGATAACCCTTGCGCCCTCCCTTGCCGTCTGGCTGACGCCGCGCCGCCTGCTGCGCGTGTCGGTGGGCGTGGCCCTGCTGACGATCGTACTCAAGACCCTGGCCTGGTGGCTGACGGGCTCGATCGGGTTGTTGTCGGATGCGCTCGAATCCTTCGTCAACCTCGCTGGCGCCATGTTTGCCCTGGCCATGGTGACCATCGCCGAGCGCCCGGCGGACGCCGAGCACCCCTACGGCCACTCGAAGGCGGAGTATTTCTCGTCCGGCTTCGAGGGCATTTTGATCGTTGGCGCCAGCATGGCCATCTTCTGGGCCTCGGGCCTGCGCCTGCTGCAGCCGCAGCCGCTGGAGCAGCTCGATTGGGGCCTGGCGCTGTCGCTGGCCAGCACCGGCCTGAACGGCCTGCTGGCCTGGGCCATGTTCCGCAGCGCGCGCACGCACCGCTCGGTGGCGCTCGAAGGCGATGCGCGCCACCTGGTGACGGACGTCTGGACCTCGGTGGGCGTGGTCGTCGGCCTGCTGGCGGCGCGCGCCACCGGCTGGCTCTGGCTCGATCCGCTGGTGGCCATGGGCGTGGCGCTGAATATCCTGAAAGAGGGCGGGACGCTGGTCTGGCGCGCCGCCCAGGGGTTGATGGACGAGGCCGTGGAGCAGGAGCTGCTGGAGCTGATCGCCGCCACCCTGGAGCGCCACAGCCAGACCAGCGCCGGCGCGGTGCGTTTTGACAACCTGACCTCGCGCCGTGCCGGTGCGCGCAGCTACGTGCAGCTGCACATGCACGTGCCGTCGCAGTGGACGCTCGGGCGCGCCGCCGCCGCGCGCGAGGCGCTCGAGGCCGAGCTGATGGACACCATTCCCGGCCTGTACGCCACCATCGAGCTGCTGCCCATGGGTGCCGTCACCGCTTTCGAGCAGGCCGAGGCGCAGGCCCGGGCCGCGCCATGATCGCCCTGCTGCAGCGTGTGCGCCAGGCGCGGGTGGAGGTGGCGGGCACGTGCATCGGTGCCATTGGCCCCGGCTTGCTGCTGCTGCTGTGCGCCGAGCAGGGCGACCGCGTGCAGGAGGCCGAGCGCCTGCTGGCCAAGGTACTCAAGCTGCGCGTGTTCGGCGATGCCGCTGGCAAGATGAACCGTAGCCTGCAGGACGTGGCCGGCGGTCTGCTCATCGTCAGCCAGTTCACCCTGGCGGCCGACACCAGCGGCGGCAACCGCCCCAGCTTTGGCCAGGCGGCGGCGCCGGCCGAGGGGCGCCGCCTGTACGATGACTTCGTTGCCCGGGCGCGCGCGGCGCACCCCGAGGTGGCGACGGGCGCGTTTGGCGCCGACATGCAGGTGCATCTGGTCAACGACGGCCCGGTCACCATTCCCCTGCGTATGGCGCCGCCGCCTGCCGCCGACCCCATGCAGCCCGAGGAGGGGGCGCTATGACCCTGACTGAACTCAAGTACATCGTCGCCGTGGCGCGCGAGAAGCACTTTGGCCGCGCAGCCGAAGCCTGCTTTGTCTCGCAGCCCACCCTGTCGGTGGCGGTGAAGAAGCTCGAAGACGAGCTGGACATGAAAATCTTCGAGCGCAGCGCCGGCGAGGTCACCGTCACCGCCCTGGGCGAAGACATCGTGCGCCAGGCGCAAAGCGTGCTGGAGCAGGCTGCTGCCATCAAGGAAATCGCCAAGCGCGGCAAGGACCCGCTGGCCGGCGTGCTGACGCTGGGCGTGATCTACACCATCGGCCCCTACCTGCTGCCCGAGCTGGTGCGCCACGCGATTGCGCGCACGCCGCAAATGCCGCTGATGCTGCAGGAGAACTTCACCGTCAAGCTGCTGGAGATGCTGCGCACCGGCGAGATCGACTGCGCCATCCTGGCCGAGCCCTTCCCCGACACCGGCCTGGCCATGGCGCCGCTGTACGACGAGCCCTTTCTCGCCGCCGTGCCCAGCAACCACCCACTGGCCGGGCGCGACAGCGTCTCCACCGAGGAGCTGAAGAACGAAACCATGCTGCTGTTGGGCGCGGGCCACTGCTTTCGCGACCATGTGCTCGAAGTTTGTCCCGAGTTCGCGCGCTACGCCAGCAACGCCGAGGGCATTCGGCGCACGTTCGAGGGCAGCTCGCTGGAGACCATCAAGCACATGGTCTCGGCCGGCATGGGCGTGACGCTGGTGCCGCGCCTGTCGGTGCCGCGCGACGCGCTGCACAAAGGCGTGCGCCGGCGCAAGAGCGACGACGCGCACATCCGCTACCTGCCGATCCAGGAGGCCGACGGCGCCGGCCCGCCCACGCGCCGCGTGGTGCTCGCCTGGCGGCGCAGCTTCACGCGCTACGAGGCCATTGCCGCGCTGCGCAACGCCATCTACGCCTGCGAGCTGCCGGGCGTGCAGCGCCTCTCCTGAGCCGGGGCTGCGCTACAGTCGCAGGGGTTGACGTTTTCACACAAGGAGTAAGCACCATGGCCAAGGAAACCAAGACTGCCCGCAAAACCGCCGCTGCCATCAACATCGGCATCAGCGACAAAGACCGCGCCGCCATTGCGCAGGGCCTGTCGCGCTTGCTGGCCGACACCTACACCCTGTACCTGACGACGCACAACTTCCACTGGAACGTCACCGGCCCCATGTTCAACACCCTGCACACCATGTTCATGGGGCAGTACACCGAGCTGTGGAACGCCGTCGATCCGATTGCCGAGCGCATCCGCTCGCTCGGCCACGTCGCGCCCGGCTCCTACGCCGCCTTTGGCGAGCTGTCCTCGCTGCCCGACGTGCCGGCGCAGCCGCCCAAGGCGCTGGAGATGGTGCGCATCCTGGTACAAGGCCACGAGGCCGTGGCACGCACCGCGCGCGAACTGTTCCCCCTGGCCGACAAAGCCAGCGACGAGCCCACCGCCGACCTGCTCACCCAGCGCCTGACGGTGCACGAGCAAACCGCCTGGATGCTGCGCTCTTTGCTAGAAGATTGATAGCTTCTAGCGCTTGCTGCACAAGGGCTTCGGCCCTTTTTTGTTGATGAATATCCCCACCCCCCGCCCTGCCCGCAGCCGCCTGGCCCTGTACCTGGACCTGATCCGCTTCAACCGCCCCGCCGGCTGGCTGGTGCTGGTCTGGCCCACCCTCGTCGCCCTGTGGGTGGCGGCGGGCGGTTTTCCGGGCTGGCATTTGCTGGTGGTGTTCGTCGCCGGCACGGTGCTCATGAGGAGCGCCGGCTGCACCATCAACGACATTGCCGACCGCGACTTTGACCGGCATGTGAAGCGCACGCAGGCGCGGCCCATCACCAGCGGCGCGCTGTCGGTGCGCGAGGCCGCCCTGGTGGGCGTGGTGCTGGCGCTGGTGGCGCTGGCGCTGGTGCTCCGCACGCGCTGGGAGGCCGTGGCCTGGTCGGTGCCCGCCGTGGCCTTCACCATTCTCTACCCGTTCACCAAGCGTTTTTTTGCCATGCCGCAGGCGTTTTTGGGCATTGCCTTCAACTTCGGTATCGTCATCGCCTTTGCCGCCGTGCAGGGCCAGGTGCCGGGGACGGCCTGGCTGCTGTGGCTGGCCAATATGTTCCTGGTGCTGGCCTACGACACCGAATACGCCATGGTGGACCGCGACGACGACCTGAGGATCGGCATGAAAACCTCGGCCATCACCCTCGGGCGCTTTGATGTCGCGGGCGTGATGCTGTTCTTTGCCCTGTGCCTGGGGCTGACGGCGCTGGCGCTGGCGCCGCTGGGCCTGGGCTGGCCGCTGTGGCTGGGCTGGGGTGCGGCGGCGGCGCAGGTGCTGTGGCACTACCGCTTGATCCGCACGCGCGAGCGCCCGGGCTGCTTTACCGCTTTTAGCCAAAGCCACTGGATCGGCACAGCGCTGTTTGCCGGCGTGGCGCTGGGCTTTGCGCTGCGCTGATCTACTATTGTTTTTGTAGCTGCTAGCGCTTGATGGATAAGCGCTAGCAGCCAGTTTTACCTGATTGGTGATCTGCCTCAGATGTTTACCCCTATCCGTTCGGGCTGAGCTTGTCGAAGCCAGGGCGTGATGTGCGAACAGCCCTTCGACAAGCTCAGGGCGAACGGGGTTTGTCTGAGGTGGGTCGCTAATCAGGGAATTTCATTTAAATTCCTCG
>JAJTBK010000434.1 GCA_021286965.1 Comamonadaceae bacterium
CCCAGCTGTGGCGCGCGCAGCAAGGCCGGGGGCCGCAGCCGGGCATTCACGCCAGCGCTGTGGTGCACCCCGAGGCGCAGGTCGATCCGACGGCGTGCATCGGCCCGCTGTGCGTGGTCGAGCGCGGTGCGCGCATTGGCGCGGGCAGCTGGCTCAAGTCGCGCGTCACGGTGGGCGAGGATTGCACCATCGGCGCGCGCTGCATCCTGCACGCCGGCGTGGTCATTGGCGCCGATGGTTTTGGCTTTGCGCCCGAGGATGGGCGCTGGGTGAAGATCGAGCAGCTGGGCGCGGTGCGCATTGGCGACGACGTTGAAATCGGCGCCAATACCTGCATCGACCGGGGGGCGCTGGACGACACCGTGATCGAGCAGGGCGTGAAACTCGACAATCTGGTGCAGATCGGCCACAACGTCCATGTGGGCGCACACGCCGCCATGGCCGGCTGCGTTGGCGTTGCTGGCAGCGCGCGCATCGGTGCGCACTGCACCGTGGGCGGCGGCGGCATCGTGCTCGGGCATTTGACCCTGGCCGACAACGTGCACGTCTCGGCCGCCACCACCGTCACGCGCTCGCTGTCCCAGCCTGGCCTGTACACCGGCATGTTTCCCACGGATGAGAACGCGAAGTGGGAAAAAAACGCTGCCACCCTCAAACAACTGCACAGTCTGCGCGAGCGCATCAAGGCGCTGGAGCAGGCGCTGAAACGAACGGAAACCCCATGATGGACATCCACGCAATCCTCAAGCAACTACCGCACCGCTACCCTTTTTTGCTGGTGGACAAGGTGGTCGAGCTCGAGCGCAACCAACGCATCCGCGCCATCAAGAACGTGACGTTCAACGAGCCCTATTTCATGGGCCATTTTCCGGGACGTCCGGTGATGCCGGGCGTACTCATCCTCGAAGCGCTGGCGCAGGCGGCGGGCCTGCTGGCCTTTGACGCCATGGGCCAGGTGCCCGACGAGAGCAATATCTACTACTTCGTCGGCATCGACGGTGCGCGCTTCAAGCGTCCTGTGGAGCCGGGTGACCAGCTCATTCTCGACATCACCATCGACCGCGTGCGCGGCGGCATCTGGAAGTTCAACGGTATCGGCCGCGTGGGCGACGAGGTCGCCTGCGAGGCGCAGCTGATGTGCACCATGCGCAACGTGGGCTGAAGCAGGGCGCTGCCGTGAGTCTGATCCACCCCACCGCCCTCGTGGCCGCCGGCGCCGAGCTGGCCGCTGACGTCACCGTGGGCCCCTACACCGTCATCGGCGCGCAGGTGCGCATTGGCGCGGGCTCCAGCGTGGGCGCGCATTGCGTGATCGAGGGTGACACCGCCATCGGCGCGAACAACCGCATTTTTCAGTTTGCCAGCCTGGGCGCGGCGCCGCAGGACAAGAAATACGCCGGCGAGCCCACGCGCCTGGTGATTGGCGATGGCAACACCATCCGCGAGTTTTGCACCTTGAACCTGGGCACGGCCCAGGACAAGGGCGTGACCACCATCGGCAACGACAACTGGATCATGGCCTACGTGCACATTGCGCACGACTGCGTGGTGGGCGACCACACCATCTTGGCCAACAACGCCACACTCGCCGGCCATGTGCGCGTCGATGACTGGGCCATCATCGGTGGCCTCACGGGCGTGCACCAGTTCACCCAGGTGGGTGCGCACGTCATGGCCGGTTTTGCCAGCCATATCTCGCAGGATGTGCCGCCCTTCATGATGGTGGACGGCAACCCCCTGGCCGTGCGCGGCCTGAACCTGGAGGGCCTGCGCCGGCGCGGCTTTGCGCCCGAGCGTCTGGCGGCCATCAAGCAGATGCACCGCCTGCTCTACCGCCAGGGCCTGACGCTGGAGGCC
>JAJTBK010000522.1 GCA_021286965.1 Comamonadaceae bacterium
CCTACGCCAGCCTCACCAGCCGCTGGGGCGCGCGCATGGGCGACATGAAAATGATCGACATGATGATCGGCGCGCTGCACGACCCGTTCCAGAACATCCACATGGGCGTGACGGCCGAGAACATCGCCGCCAAGTGGGGCATTAGCCGCGAGGAGCAAGACCAGCTCGCCGTCGAAAGCCAACGCCGCGCGCAAAAAGCCACCGAGGCCGGCTACTTCAAGGAGCAGATCGTGCCGGTGATGCTCAAGAGCAAAAAGGGCGAAATCGCCTACAGCACCGACGAGCATTTCCGCGCCAACGCCACGATGGAGGACATGGCCAAGCTCAAGCCGGTGTTCCTGAAGGAAAACGGCACCGTCACCGCCGGCAACGCCTCGGGCATCAACGACGCCGCTGCCGCCGTGGTGCTGATGGACGCCAAAACCGCCCAGGCCCGTGGCGCCAAGCCCCTGGCGCGCCTGGTGGCCTATGCCCACGCCGGCGTCGATCCGCAGTACATGGGCATCGGCCCCGTGCCCGCCACGCAGCTGGCGCTGAAAAAAGCCGGCCTGACGGTCCATGATCTGGACGTGATCGAAGCCAACGAAGCCTTTGCCGCCCAGGCCTGCGCCGTCCCGCGCGACCTGGGGCTGGACCCCGCCAAGGTCAACCCCAACGGCTCGGGCATCTCGCTGGGCCACCCCATCGGCGCCACCGGCGCGGTCATCACCGTCAAGGCACTGCACGAGCTGCAGCGCATCCAGGGCCGCTACGCGCTGGTGACGATGTGCATCGGCGGCGGCCAAGGCATCGCCGCCATTTTTGAGCGCATGTAACCGCCTCGGCCACAGGGCGGCGGCGCCCACATCTTGATGTATGCAAAGCGCAATCATGACTTGCATCAAGACACGCCGGGTGTGCCGCCGCCATACTCCACTCCATTCTTGGATTTTGGAGATTTTTTCGTGGCCATCCTCACCTGGGTTCCCGATCTGGACACCGGCATTGATGAGATTGACCGGCAACACCGGCGCATCGTGGACTACATCAACAAGCTCTACGAACTGCGCAATACCCCGGATCGCGAAGCCCTGGGCGACGTCATCGCCGAAATGGTGGACTACACCATCTCGCACTTTGTTTTTGAAGAAGCACTGATCGAAAACGCCGGCTACATGTTTGCCGGCCCGCACAAGAAAGTGCACGACCTGTTCACCCGCCGCGTGGCCGAAATGCAATCGCGCTTTGACGGCGGCGAAGACGTGACCGCCGAGCTGCACGGAATGCTCTCGCGCTGGCTCTTCAACCACATCCGCAACGAAGACCACGGCTACGTGGACGCCGCCAAAACCTACCTGCGCATGGCCCGCGAAAGCAGCCCCGCCGGAGAAAAAGCCAAACTCAAGGCCGAGTTGCTGCAGGAAATCGAGCAGCGGCAGCAGAAAAAAGGCTGGCTGGCACGGCTCATGGGGCGCTGACACACGCAACCCCACCGCCCACGGCGCGGCACCAAGCGCTCCCATAACCCGGCACCCCCCGGCCCAGGATTCCCTGCCTTGGGCATCGTACGGCCATTACCTCCCGGGCCAGACAAAAAACCACCCATGGGGGTGGTGCGCGGGGTTCAAGCTCCTGAGAACTCCGCTTTGATGAGGATGTTCCTCTCCGCCCGGCAACTCAACCGGTGCGGTTTTGTCGCACAGCTCAGGCCATTGCAGCCCAGTGCGATGCAATCAAACCTTCCAAATAACCGACTTATCTGGACACAGCATTTTCTTGCAACTCGTTAAATTTCAGCAAAACAAGCAAAAAAGCCCGACTCCTTTCAGAGTCGGGCTTTTACTATCAAT
>JAJTBK010000460.1 GCA_021286965.1 Comamonadaceae bacterium
GCCAGCTGCCGCATGTGCCTGGTCGACGTCGAGAAGGCGCCCAAGCCCATGCCGGCCTGCGCCACGCCGGTGACGCAAGGCATGATCGTGCGCACCAAGACCGACAAGGCCATCAAGGCACAAGAGTCGGTGATGGAATTCCTGCTCATCAACCACCCGCTCGATTGCCCGGTGTGCGACCAGGGCGGTGAATGCCAGCTGCAGGACTTGGCCGTGGGCTACGGCATGTCGGCCTCGCGCTACGACGAAGAAAAGCGCGTGGTGCCAAAGAAAAATATCGGCCCGCTGATCTCCACCGAGGAGATGACGCGCTGCATCCACTGCACCCGCTGCGTGCGCTTTGGCGCCGAGATCGGTGGCGACATGGAGCTGGGCATGATCCACCGGGGCGAGCACTCGGAGATCACCACCGTCAAGGGCGACACGGTTGATTCCGAACTGTCGGGCAACATGATCGACATCTGCCCTGTCGGCGCCCTCACCAGCAAGCCCTTCCGCTATAGCGCCCGCACCTGGGAGCTGTCGCGCCGCAAGTCGATTGCACCGCACGACTCCACCGGCGCCAACTTGGTGGTACAGGTCAAGAACCACAAGGTCATGCGCGTCGTCCCGTTCGAGAACGAGGCCGTGAACGAATGCTGGATTGCCGACCGCGATCGCTTCTCTTACGAGGCCCTGAACGGCCCCGAGCGCCTGACCAAGCCCATGCTCAAGCAGGGCGGCCAGTGGCAGGAAGTCGATTGGCAGACGGCGCTGGAATACGTCGCCAACGGCCTCAAGTGCGTGCGCGAAAAGCACGGCGACAAGGGCGTGGGCGCCCTGGTCAGCCCGCACAGCACGCTCGAAGAATTGTTCCTGGCTGGCCGGCTGCTGCGCGGCCTGGGCAGCGACAACATCGACCACCGCCTGCGCCACGCTGAATTTGCTGCGACCGAGGGCGTGCGCTGGCTCGGCCTGCCGATCGCGGCGCTGTCGCAGCTGCAATCCGTGCTGGTGCTGGGCTCGAACCTGCGCAAGGATCATCCCCTGTTCGCGCAGCGCATCCGCCAGGCCGCACGCAAGGGCTGCAAGGTGTTTGCCATCAACCAACAGGCCTACGACTGGGCGCTGGCTGCTACACATTCTGTAGTGGATCACGCAGACTGGACGCAGGCTCTGGCCGATATTGCTGCAGCCGTGGCACAAGAAAAAGGCATTGCTGCCCCCGCCGCCGGCCAGGCGAGCGATGAGGCGCTGGCCATTGCCCGTGCCCTGCTCGCTGGCGAGCGCAAGGCGATCTTGCTGGGTAACGCCGCCGCCCACCATGCCCAGGCGAGCAGCCTGCTGGCGCTGGCGCAGTGGCTGGCGCAGCAGACGGGGGCCACCTTTGGCTACCTCACCGAAGCGGCCAACACCGTGGGCGCGCAGTTCGTCGGCGCCCAGCCGCGCCAAGGCGGACTCAATGCCGCGCAAATGCTCGCTGGCCAGGTCAAAGCCCTGCTGCTGCTCAATACCGAGCCTGAGTTCGACTCGGCCGCCGGTAAGGCAGCGGCCAAGGGCCTGGCCGATGTCGATATGGTGGTCACGCTCAGCCCGTTCAAGACCAACCTCGACATCAGCGACGTGCTGCTGCCGATTGCGCCGTTCACCGAAACCTCGGGCAGCTTCGTCAACGCCGAAGGCCGTCTGCAGAGCTTCCATGCCGTGGTCAAGCCCCTGGGCGAAACCCGCCCGGCTTGGAAGGTGCTGCGCGTGCTGGCCAACCTGATGGGCCTGCCGGGCGTCGCCTTCGAGTCGTCGCAGGACGTGCTCGCGGCTGCGGCCGCTGGTGTCGCCCAGCTCGGCGCGGATCAGCTGTCCAATGCCACCCAGACGCCGGTCACCGTCGCCAAGGGCCCGGCAGCGGCGCCGGTGGTAGCCAGCATTTACCAACTCGACAGCCTGGTGCGCCGTGCACCCGCGCTGCAACAGACCGCTGACGCCCGCCAGGCAAGTGAAGGGGCCGCTGCATGATCGACGCGCTGTACAACGGGGGCCTGAACCTCATCGCCCAGTCCTGGTGGACGGGTGTGGCCTGGCCTGTGCTGTGGATTCTCATCAAGATCGTTTGCGTC
>JAJTBK010000478.1 GCA_021286965.1 Comamonadaceae bacterium
GAGTCTTGCATCGAAACGATCGGCAGCAGGTGACCACAGAGGCTTGAATAGCGAGGGTAATTGGTTCAACATTGCCCTCACACCCGAAGGACTCGCCGTCTACACAAACCGTCGCGGCGACTATCGTTTCGCTCCACTGGGCCGCACTTTCGACGTGGCTGCTGTGGTCGATGCGAGCACCGATGATCTTGATGGAGCACGTCCGAGCGTTGTATACGCTGGCCAATAGCCCCCCCCTTTTCCGTGTGTCGATTAGCGCTCTCACCCTGTAGGTGAAGGTTAACGAAGAAGTAAAGCTCAATATTCATGCGACCTTCAATACGGGCGCAAGCGGTCAACTGCCGTTTCTAGGTTCAATAGCCGGCCTGCCAGACGACCTGGCCTTGGGCGTTGGTCAGTTCTTCCAGCAGTCCCGCCTGATCGGCGTGAAGGGGCTTTGTTGCACAAACCCCTTCACGCCACCGAGGCAGTCTCAGTAGTCCGCACTGAACAACCCGCAAGTCGTTGATCTGTTTAGAAGTTTGTCGGCTTGATGGGCGCAGGATTTGCAAGGTATGGTGTTGGCAGTACCTATTTTCTTGCAAATTCCTCCGAGCAATCCTATGGCTCCCCAACCTTCACAGCCTCAATCTGGTGAGTTGTTCCGCCCACGGCTGAACGAGTAGATCAACATTCGGCACCCACTGGTCAGGCTGGCCGCATTGATCCACTGGGCTGAGATCGAGCGCACGTTCGCGGCCTCGTTCACTTCCGTGCGCGGTCGGCCAGCCCTACCACCGCGTCTGATCGCTGGCCTGCTGAACCTGCAGCACACCCTCGATGCCTGCGGCAAGGCCTACTTGCAGACCGAACTACCCATCGACCCATCCAGCCTGACGCGCTGGAGAAAACGCATTGGAGAAGAAGGCGTGGAGACGCTGCTGGCGGCCGCCCGGCGTGGCGGCGTGGCGGGGTGATCCACAGGGCCAGCGTGCAGCAAGTCATCATGGACACGACCGTCATGCCCAACGCCATCGCTCATCCCACCGACAGCCGCTTTCTGGACAAGAGCCGCCAGCACCTGGTCAACGCGGCCCGGGACAACGGGCTCAAGCTGCGCCAGAACTACAACCGGGTGGCGCGGCGCCTAGCGGTGCAGATCGGACGCTACGCGCATGCCAAGCAGTTCAAGCGGATGAAGAAGGCGGTGCGCACGCTGCGCACCCGTGTGGGCTGCGTGCACCGCGAGGTGGCCCGCCAACTGCATGTGTTGTCCGAAGTGGCGAAGGCCAAGGTGCAAGATCTGCTGCAGCCCACCGGCCGCATCCTCACCCAGCACACGAAAGACAAGAACAAGCTGTACGCCCTGCACGCGCCGGAGGTGGAATGCATCAGCAAGGGCAAAGCGAGAACACCGTACGAGTTCGGCGCGAAGACCAGCCGACCAAAGCAGCCCATACCGCCCCCGCCGGCGCCAGCTGCGCGGATCTGGCCGACGGCAGCCTCCATGAGCGGTCATCCATCATCCAATGGATAAATTCCCCATTGGCTGCCAATTTCCTCCCGCCAAGCCCCCCAACCAGGCTCAAGATCGGCTATTTCGTGCAGTGTGGGATCGCGCTCAAGGATGCATCCCATTGCAATGACCAGGCCATCGGCAGGATCGTTGGTCGTGCCGCAAATAAATGTCCAAGAGTGATCGTCATCGTAGTGAACAACACGTAAAATTGGCGCCCCCTCCTCCAGCACCATTCTCGTCGTGATTGCCGCCACGTCTGGGGCCTGATCAAAATTCCAGGGGATTTTCATAGGGTGGATGGTTTTATCGGTCAAATCAGCCATGCCAATCCAAGGATAGGGGCACCAAGCCCATGGCACCAGCAAACAAGAAACAAGCAACCAACAGGCAAACGCAGCCAACGGCTATGGCCAGCCGGCCATACACCCAGCTATTTGCCTCATCGTCAGCATCCCAATTAACAGATATTTTTTGCGTAAAAATTGTCTTCAACCCCACAGCCAATGCCAGCACACCTACGCTGAAGGCCAGTACTTGTGTCACACCCATATTGCCCACCCCAGTAAATAAGCTGGATTTCCGAAAATATAGCCAATTGATAGGTGTGGTACATGAAGCCTGAATCCGCCCATCCATCATCAGGCAACGGCGATTATCGTTGCCCATTTTATGGGCGGATCACGTTCACCCCGCCGGCGCTGCCACCCGGTGCAGCAGCACGGGGTTGCCACCCTTGCCGTCCACGCTTTCGATCTGCACGCCAAAACCCCACAGCCGGGCGACGTGCTTGAGCACCTCCACCGTGCTCTCGCCCAGCGGGCGGCCCTGGTATTGGGTGTGGCGCAGGGTCAGGCTGCGGTCGCCGCGCAGGTTCACGTTCCAGACTTGGATGTTCGGCTCCCGTGTGCCCAGGTCGTACTGCTGCGACAAAGTCTGGCGCAGCTGGCGGTAGCCGTCTTCGTCGTGGATGGCGCTGATCAGCAGCTCGCTTTGCGCGGCGTCGTCGTGGATGGCGAACAGGCGCAGGCTGCGCATCAGGTGTGGGCTCAGGAACTGACCGATGAAGCTCTCGTCCTTGAAGTTGCGCATGGCGTGGTCGAGCGTGGGCAGCCAGGGCTGGCCGGCGATGTCGGGGAACCAGTGCCGGTCTTCCTCGGTGGGGGCCTGGCAGATGCGCTGGATGTCGCGGTACATGCCAAAACCCAGGGCGTAGGGGTTGATGCCGCTGTACGCCGGGTGGCCCACCGGGGGTTGGTAGATGACGTTGGTGTGCGAGGACAGCCATTCGATCATCACGCCGTCGGTCAACCAGCCCTCGTCGTAGAGGGTGTTCATCAGCGTGTAATGCCAGAAGGTGGCCCAGCCTTCGTTCATGACCTGGGTCTGGCGCTGGGGGTAGAAGTATTGCGCCACCTTGCGCACGATGCGCACGATCTCACGCTGCCACGGTTCGAGCAGGGGGGCGTTTTTCTCGATGAAGTACAGCAGATTTTCCTGCGGCTCGCTAGGAAAGCGCTCCTGCGCCTGGGCGGCGGCATCCTTGCCGGGGCGCACGGGCAGGGTGCGCCAGAGCTCGTTGACCTGCTGCTGGGCGTAGGCTTCGCGCTCGCTGCGCTCCAGGCGCTCGCGTGCCAGGCTTTTCTTTGACGGCCGGCGATAGCGGTCGACCCCCAAATGCGCCAGCGCGTGGCAGGAGTCGAGCAGCTGCTCGACGGCCTCCCAGCCGTAGCGCTCCTCGCATTGCGCCATGTAGTCACGGGCGTACACCAGGTAATCGATGATGCTGCCGGCGTCCGTCCAGAGGCGAAAAAGGTAGTTGCCCTTGAAAAAGCTGTTGTGGCCGTAGGCGGCGTGGGCAATCACCAGCGCCTGCATGGCGGTGGTGTTTTCTTCCATCAGGTAGCTGATGCAGGGGTTGGCGTTGATGACGATTTCGTAGGCCAGCCCCATGTGGCCGCGCCGGTAGCGGCGCTCGGTGGCCAAGAATTCTTTGCCATAGCTCCAGTGGCGGTAGTTGACGGGCATACCCACGCTGGCGTAGGCATCCATCATCTGCTCGGCGGTGATGACTTCGAGCTGGT
>JAJTBK010000489.1 GCA_021286965.1 Comamonadaceae bacterium
CTGTACAACGCACCGCACTTCAGCACCCTGCTGGCACAGGCGCAGGCACGCGGCCTGGAGCAGCAGCAACAGGGCGCGCTGCTGTGCCTGGACATCGACGATTTCAAATCCGTCAACGACGCCCTCGGGCGCGACCAGGGCGACGCCCTGCTGCGCCAGCTGGCGCAGCGCATCACCCAGGTCGTCGGCAGCACGCGCACCGTCGCGCGCCTGGGTGGCGACCAGTTCCTGGTGCTGCTCGAAAACCTGCCGCCGGTGCTGGCGGCGCACGACGCCCAGCACCTGGCCGAGCGCCTGCAGCACGCCCTGGCCGAGCCCGTGGCGCTGGCCGGCGTGGCACACCATGCCAGCGCCAGCCTGGGCATCCTGGTCTGGGGCGAGAGCTACCAGGAGCCGCAGGAGCTGCTGCGCCGCGTGGTGCTGGCACTGAACCAGGCCAAGAACGCCGGCGCCGGCAGCATCCTGTTCTTCGAGCCGCAGATGCAAGACCAGGTCAGCGGCCGCGCGCGCCTGCAGCGCTGCCTGCGCGAGGCGCTGCAAAAACAATCATTCGCCCTGCACTACCAGCCCCAGCTCGACGCTGCGGGCCAGGTCGTCGGCGTCGAGGCGCTGCTGCGCTGGCACCTGCCGGGCCACGGCCCGGTGTCGCCGGCCGAATTCATCCCGCTGGCCGAAAAAACCGGCCTCATCATGCCCCTGGGGCGCTGGGTGCTGCACCAGGCTTGCAGCCAGCTCGCCGCCTGGGCGCAGAAGCCGACGCACTGCCACCTGACGATGGCCGTGAACGTCAGCGCCGACCAGTTCCGCCAGGAAGACTTCGTGCAGCAGGTGCAGCAGGTGCTGGCCGAAACCGGCGCACCGGCGCCACGCCTGAAGCTCGAACTGACCGAGAGCCTGATGATGCACGACACGGAGCAGGTGATCGCGCGCATGAACGCGCTGCGCCAGCTGGGGCTGCGCTTTTCGCTCGACGACTTCGGCACGGGTTTTTCTTCGCTCGCCTACTTGAAGCGCCTGCCGCTCGCTCAGCTCAAGATCGACCAGAGCTTCGTGCGCGACCTGCTCGACGACGCCAACGACGCCGTCATCGCCCAGACCATCATCGCCCTGGGCCTGAGCCTGGGTCTGGAGGTGATCGCCGAGGGCGTGGAAACGCAGGCACACCGCGATCTGCTCGACGGCTGGGGCTGCCGCTACTACCAGGGCTATTTTTTCAGCCGGCCGCTACCGCTTCGGGAGCTGGAGGATTACCTGCGAACCCAGGCCGCAGCCGCAGCCAACACCTAAGCTACCACTGGCCGCTTTCCATGCGGATGGCGACCTCGCAGTCGTCAAAAATCTCCAGCTTGGCGATTTTCACGCGCACGCCGATCACGCCCGGCAGCTGCAGCAGGCGCTGCGCGAGCTTGCCGATCAGGCTCTCGAGCAGGTTCACGTGCTCGGCGCGGCACTCGTCGATGATGATCTGGCGCACCTTGCGGTAGTCGAGCACGTGCAGGATGTCGTCATCCTGCGGCTTGAGGGGCTGCGTGCCCAGGTGCAGCTCGGCATCGACCTGGATCGGCTGCGGCGCGGCCCTCTCGTGCGCCAGGATGCCCAGGTTGGCATCGAAGCGCAGGCCAGTCAGGGTCAGGATTTGCGTGCCAGCGGCATGGTGCATGGTCAAACTCACATCAAGGAAAAATCGCGCTCGAAGCGCTGCAGGTGCTGGCCGCCATCGACCAGCAGCGTGGTGCCCGTCACCGCCCGGTTCTCCAGCGCAAAGCGCACCGCCGCCGCCACCTCAGCCGGCTCGGAGCTGCGCCCGAGCGGGCTCAGGGCGTGCAGCTGGGCAAAGCGCTCGGGCGCGAGCATATGGCTGGTGAGCGTCAGCCCCGGGGCCACGCCCACCACCCGCACCAGCGGCGCCAGCGCCAGCGCCAGCATGGTGCCTGCGGCTTCGAGCGCGGCCTTGGACAGGGTGTAGCTCAAAAAATCCGGGTTCTGGTTCCACAGTTTCTGGTCCAGCAGGTTGACCACCGCGCCCTGCACGTCGGCCTCGCCCGCCGCCTGGCGCTGCAGCAGGTGCGCGTGCAGCGCCTGCGCCAACACAATGGGTGCGCCGGTGTTGCTGCGCACATGCTGCTCCAGGCGGGCATAGCTGAAGCTGGCGGCGTCGTCATGCTCGAACAGCGCGGCGCTGTTGACCACGGCGTCCACCCGGCCCCAGTGCGCGCACACGCGCGGCAACAGGCTGCGCACTGCGGTTTCATCAGAAAAATCAGCATCAAAACAGGCGCTATCGCCCGCCAAATCAGCGCAAGCAGCTACAGTTTGCATAGCATCCTGGCGCGAACCCCGGTAATGCACGGCCACGCGCCAGCCGGCACGCGCCAAATCCAAGGCAATCTCGCGCCCCAGACGCCGGGCTGCGCCAGTCACCAGCACGGTGCGAAAAGAGGGTGGGGGCATGGCAGAGAGTCGGGGACAATCCCGGCTGTGATGAGCAACGAACCGAAAATTCTACCCAGCGCCCCCGAATCACCCTTGTCGTCGGTGATTTGTGCGGCGATCACCCAGGCCGGCGGTTGGATCGGCTTTGACCGCTTCATGGAACTGGCCCTCTACACCCCGGGCCTGGGCTACTACAGCGGCGGCCTGCCCAAAATCGGCGCCATGCCCGAGGGCGGCAGCGACTTCGTCACCGCGCCCGAAATGTCCCCGCTGTTTGGCGCCACCCTGGCCCTGCAGGTGCAGGAGGCGCTGGCGCACACCGGCACCGACGAGGTGTGGGAGTTTGGCGCCGGCACCGGCGCGCTGGCGGCGCAGCTGCTCACCGCCCTCGACGCCCTGGGCCAGCCGCTGCGGCGCTACCACATCGTCGATCTCTCGGGCGACCTGCGCGCACGCCAGCAAGAGCGCCTGGCCGCCTGGGGCGAGCGGGTCTGCTGGCACAGCACGCTGCCCGAGCGGATGGCCGGCGTGGTGCTGGGCAACGAGCTGCTCGACGCCATGCCGGTGCAGCTCATTGCCCGCGTGGACGGCCAGTGGTACGAGCGCGGCGTGGCCTGGCAGGGGCACGGCTTGGCCTGGGAGGATCGCCCCACGGCGCTGCGCCCCCCCCTGGACGTGGAAGGCGAGCACGACTACCTGACCGAGCTGCACGCGCAGAGCGAAGCCTTCATCCACACCCTGGGCGAGCGCCTCGCGCGCGGCGCGCTGCTGCTCATCGACTACGGCTTTGGCGAGAGCGAGTACTACCACCCCCAGCGCAGCATGGGCACGGTGATGTGCCACCAGGCGCACCGCGCCGACCCCGACCCCCTGACCGCCGTGGGCGCCAAGGACATCACCGCCCACGTCAACTTCACCGCCATCGCCGTCGCCGGGCAGGAGGCGGGCTTCGAGGTGCTGGGCTACACCTCGCAGGGGCATTTTTTGGTGAACTGCGGTTTGCTACAAAAAATGGAGCCAGCCACGCTTGCCCAGCGCGCCATGGCGGCCAAATTGATGCTGGAGCACGAAATGGGCGAGCTGTTCAAGGTGCTGCTGCTGGCCAAGGGTGCACCCTGGCCCGCCGTGGGCTTTGGTCACGGCGACCGCACGCACCGGCTCTGACGCGGCTAGGAAAAAATCGCCGCCAGCGCCTTCTGGTCGCGCCCGGGCAGCGCCGGCGTGGGCTGCGCCTGCCAGGGCAGGGACTGCTCGATCAGGCCCGCGTGCAGCGCCGCCCCCAGGGGCAGCACCTCGTCGTTGAAGTCGTAGCGGCTGCTGTGCAGCGCCGCACCGCCCTGCACACCGCCCTGGCCCAGGCGCAGGTAGGCGCCGGGACGGGCCTGCAGCATGAAGGAGAAATCCTCCGCCCCCATGCTCGGCTCCAGCTGGCGCTCGACGTTATCGGCCCCGACCAGGCTTTGCGCCACGTCGCCCGCCAGGCGCGCCTGCTCGGCATGGTTGAGCGTGGCGGGATAGACGCGCTCATAGCGCACGCTGGCCGACACGCCCAGGCCCAGGGCGACGGCGCTGCACAGCTCCTTGAGCCGCGCCTCCACCAGCTCCTGCACCCCGGCGTCAAACGTGCGCACCGTGCCCACCAGGGTGGCGCGGCCCGGCTGCACGCTAAAAGCCCCCAAATCCCCGGCCTGCATGGCGCACAGGCTGATGACGGCGCTGTCGAGCGCCCGCACATTGCGCGCCACGATGCTCTGGATGGCGGTGATGATGTGCGCGCTCGCCAGGATCACGTCCTGCGTCTGGTAGGGGTGGGCGCCGTGGCCGCCCCGGCCGCTGATGTCGATGGTGATGCGATCGGCCGCCGCCATCATGGCGCCGCCATTCAGGCCCACCATGCCGGCACGCAGCGCCGGCCAGTTGTGCAGGGCGTACACCGCCTGCACCGGAAAACGCTCGAACAGGCCGTCCTCGATCATCACGCGGGCGCCGCCGCCGCCCTCTTCGGCGGGCTGGAAGATGAGCACCGCCGTGCCGTCAAAGTAGCGCGTGGCCGCCAGGTAGCGCGCCGCACCCACCAGCATGGCCGTGTGGCCGTCGTGGCCGCAGCCGTGCATCAGACCGCTCTTGCCGGACTTCCAGGCGAAGTCGTTGTGCTCGGTCATGGGCAGCGCGTCCATGTCGGCGCGCAGGCCGACCATGGCGCCGCCGCCATCGCCCCGGCCCCGGATCAATGCCACCAGGCCGGTGCGGCCGATGCCGTCGTGGATTGCATCAACGCCGCAGGCTTGCAGCGCCTCTTTCACCCGCGCCGCCGTGTAATGCTCCTCAAAACCCAGCTCGGGGTGCGCGTGCAAATCGCGGCGCAACGCCGTCAGCTCAGGGTGGAACTGGGCAATCTGCGCAAACACGCGGCCACTGGCCCTGTAACGTAATGCCGGCATACAAGCCCTCTGCAATGGATCGGGGGGAGCGCCCATGCTAGCAGGCAGCAGGACGAAAAAAAGCCCCTGCAAGCAGGGGCCTGGGAGCCAAGCCGGGAAAGCCCAGGGAAGGGCTTTAAAGGGCTTAGAAGCGGTGGCGCAGGCCGACGGTGAAGCCGGTGCGGCTGCGAGCGCCGAATTTGTCGATGGTCATGCCATCGCCGCCGCTGACCTTGGTGTAGTCCAGGGCAGCGTAAGCATCGGTGCGCTTGGAGAAAGCGTAATCCAGGGCCGTGACGAAGAAGTTGGCATTGCCGTTGTACACGCCGTTGGCCGAGCCCGACTGCTTGGCGTGGAAGTAATGCGCGCCGGCGTTGATCTGCGGCGTGACCTGGTAGCCAAAGCCGATCTTGAACATCTCGCGCTTGCTGGCGGAGTTGCCGACCTGGCCTACGTTCTGCGGCTGCAGGGTACCTGAGTCGAAGTCATAGATGGTCGGGCCGGGCATGAAGCCGCCGTTGGTCTGGCCCGACCAGTAGGTGGACAGCAGCACGGCATCGGCCATGCTCGGCACCGTGGCGTTGAACGGGTTCTTGACCTTGTTCTGGCCGTAGCCGGCGTTCAGGTACAGGGCGCCAACCTTGTAGGAGCCACCCAGGGTGAAGGCATCGACCTTGGTGCCGCCGGGCAGCTTGAAGTTCATGTAGCCACCGCCGACGGAAATACCGTCCTTGGAGTAGCGCACGAAGCCGCCATAGTTTTGGATCGGGCCTTGCAACTGGCTCACGAGCTCCTCTTTGGCACCCGGCTTGAGCAGGTCAATCAGGGGCTTGTCCTTGACTTCGTTGTTTTCACCAAACGAATACTGCAGGCCTGCCGCCAGGCTGCGGTCGGCGTTGGCGATCACGTACTTGAGCGAGTTGCTGGTGCGTGCGCCCATGGCCATGCCGAGCTCAGGCTTGTAGGCATCCATGTAGGGCGAGTACGGGAACGAGGCGTAGGTGCTGGTCACGACGTCGAACAGCACGTTCCACTGGCGGCCCATGGTCAGGCGGCCATAGGGGCCTTGCAGGCCGACGTAGGACAGCTGGAAGAAGGGGGCGGGAACGGGCTTGATATCTTTCTCGCCGCTATCGGCGTTGAGGCGGTGCTCCAGATAGGCCAGGGCCTTGGTGCCCGAGCCCATGTCTTCCTCGATAGTGAATTCAAGGCGGCTTTGCGACATGCCGCCGCCCACCATGCGGTTGAGGCCGCCTTGATCGGCGCCTTCGTTCGTGGTGTGGCGGTAGGCCACATCGACCACGCCAGAGAGCTGCACCTTGCTGGTATTGGCGGGGGCTGCCGGGGCAGCAGGCTGGGACTGGGCCAGGGCAGCGCCTGCGCCGCACAGGGCCAGGGCTGCGATGACGGTTTTCTTCATGGAAACGACTCCTCTAGGATGGGCAAACCAGCTTTTGCAATAGGACGATCCGGGGGCAGCCCCGAACCCAAAGACAACGGCGTGTAACCGTGGCAACCACCTTGCCTGCCGCTGGGGCGGGCCGCGCCATCCCTCTTGGGGCTGGCAAAGGTGAGGTAACTGCGATTGTCAAAAGCCCCTGCACCCCGGGCAAGCACACTGGGCATGGGCACCACAGGCGTTAACCCTAGGAAATGTCGCCCATGCGACAGAGCGTGGCCATGGTGGCAAAAAAAAACCGCTGCACGCGGCAGCGGTTTTCAAGCTTCTTGGCACCGGCTGGCTTGCGCCAGCCAGGGTGATTAGAAGGAGTGGGTCACGCCCACTTGCAGGCCGTGCTGGCTGCCGTTGTCCTTCAGGGTACCAGCGGTGCCCAGGGTCAGACCCATGTTGGCGCCGTTGTTGTCCTTGTTCTTGATGTAGGCGTAGGTGCCGTACAGCGAGGTGCGCTTGGACATGTTGTACACGTAGCCCAGGCCGAACTGGTCAGCCTTCAGCTTGTCAGCGTTAACAGCCGTGAACTCATAGCGGTTGTATGCAGCGCGCACCAGGCCAGGGCCGACCGGAGCGGTCACAGCCAGCATGTAGCCCTTGGTCTTGTCGTCGCCACCAACGCGCTCAGCCTTGGAGTCGCGGTAGCCAGCAACCAGCTTGGCAACGCCGAGGTCGTACGAACCACCCAGGCTCCAGACGGAGATCTTGCCGGAAGCGGTAGCGTCATCCTTGTTCAGACGCTCCAGACCCAGGCCCAGGCTGATGGGGCCGTTGTCGTACGTAGCGCCCAGGCCCAGGTATTGGCGGTCGCTGTTGGCACCAGCCACTTCGCCAAAGCCGTAGTTCACACCGACCTTGAAGCCGCTGAAGTTCGGCGACACGTAGGTGATGGCGTTGCTCACGCGCTGGTTGGTGGTCTTGGCGGTGTTGTATGCGGTCTTGCCGTCATCGGCGACGCCGCCGTTGGCCCACAGGCGCGACTGGGCGATACCGACGGAGCCGAACACGTCGTAACGTGCAGTGGCGTTGTAGGCAGCGGTCAGTTCGCGGCCCAGACGCACTTCACCGAAGCCACCTTCCAGGCCCACGGTCGACTGGCGCTTGAATGCCAGGCCGTTTGCAGCGTTGGAAACGTCGTAGCCAGAGTTACCCGTGCCATCGTCCAGCAGCAGGCCGGCTTCCAGGCGGAAGTTGGCCTTCAGGCCGCCACCCAGATCTTCCACGCCACGGAAACCGATACGGCTGGTCATGTTGTTGCCCGAGGTCACGCCGGACCAGTTCTTGTCGCCATTGACGTAGGTCACGCCAGCGTCGGCCACGCCGTACAGGGTCACGGAGGATTGGGCCATGGCGGCGCCGGAAGCAGCCAGCACGGCCAGGGCGATCAGGGATTTTTTCATTGCAGATACTCCAAGGTTTAACAGTGGAACCGGTGGCGCTGCGCAAGCAGCGCCAGGGCACGCCCGACCGATCCCGGCCAACCTCCTGATGGGGAAGTTGCACCGATTGCACCAGAGCCGGGGGGACAGCGCAAAGAAAATCCCCATCCCGGTGCATGAAACGGCGCATTTCGTTGCTGTCGTACAACAACCCGAAGACGCCCTACACCCACGGGTTTTCACGGCCATGACAACGCCGTGACCCCGTGATGACATTTCAGGCCGCCACCACCTCGAAACCGGTGGTGATCTGCGCCGTCTTGCCCAGCATGACGCTGGCCGAGCAGTATTTTTCGTGGCTCAGGGCGATGGCGCGCTCGACGGCGGCATCGGGAATGTGGTGGCCGGTGACGGTGAAGTGCATGTGGATCTTGGTGAACACCTTGGGTTCGGTCTCGGCACGTTCGGCCGTGAGCTTGACGCTGCAGCCGCGCACGTCGTGGCGGCCCCGGCGCAGGATCAGCACCACGTCGTACGCGGTGCAGCCGCCGGTGCCGGCGAGCAGCGTCTCCAGCGGGCGCGGCGCCAGGTTCTGCCCGCCCAGGGCGGGTTGCTGGGCGTCGGGCGCGCCGTCCATGGTGAGCACGTGACCGCTGCCGGTCTCGGCCACAAAGCCCATGCCCGAGCGCGTGCCCAGGCCCCCTGTCCAGTTGACGGTGCATTCCATCGTCTTGCTCCCTGTGGTGAAAAGAGCCCGATTGCAGCAAAAAAACCGGCCCTCTGCCTAGAAGGGTTGCATCATGTTGCACCGCAGCATGATTGCGCTACAATCCGCTCCATGCAGCGCCCCAGGGCGTTGCGCCCCTTGTCTCCTCCACCTCCTCTAACGGTGGATTCAGCCCCCGGCCTTACGGCCTGGGGCTTTTTTTTGCCCTGCAGGTGGCGGACGACGGGCCTATGATTTGGGGTTTCCCCCTGCCCTTGCCCGCCGACCATGAGCCAGCCCCTGACCCCCCTCGACTATCTGAAGAAAATCCTCACCGCCCGCGTGTATGACGTGGCCGTGGAGTCGGCGCTGGAGCCGGCCAAATCGCTGAGCCGGCGCCTGCACAACAAGGTGCTCTTGAAGCGCGAGGACCAGCAGCCGGTATTCAGTTTCAAGCTGCGCGGGGCCTACAACAAGATGGCGCAGCTGGCACCGGAGCTGCTGCAAAAGGGGGTGATCTGCGCCTCGGCCGGCAACCACGCCCAGGGCGTGGCCATGAGCGCGCGCAAGCTCGGCGCGCGCGCCGTGATCGTCATGCCGACGACCACGCCGCAGCTCAAGATCGATGCCGTGCAGGCGCTGGGCGGCGAGGTCGTGCTGGCGGGCGAGAGCTTTACCGACGCCTACCAGCATTCGCTGCAACTACAGCAGGCGCAGGGGCTGACCTTTGTGCATCCGTTCGACGACCCGGACGTGATCGCCGGCCAGGGCACGATTGCGATGGAAATTTTGCGCCAGCTGCAAAGCCTGGGCAGCCAGCGGCTCGATGCGGTGTTCGTCGCCATTGGCGGCGGCGGGTTGATTGCCGGCGTGGCCAACTACATCAAGGCGCTGCGCCCGGAGATCAAGGTGATTGGCGTGCAGATGAACGACTCCAACGCCATGATCCAATCGGTGCGCGCGGGCGAGCGCGTGACGCTCGCTGATGTGGGCTTGTTCTCCGACGGCACGGCCGTCAAGCTCGTGGGCGAGGAGACGTTTCGCGTCGCCCAGGGCCTGGTGGACGATTTCATCACCGTCAACACCGACGCCGTGTGCGCGGCGATCAAGGATATTTTTGTCGATACGCGCAGCATCGTCGAGCCGGCCGGGGCGCTGGCGGTGGCGGCCATCAAGCAGTACGTGGCGCAGCACAAAACCAAGGGCGAAACATACGCCGCCATCCTTTGCGGCGCGAACATGAATTTTGACCGCCTGCGCTTCGTCGCCGAGCGCGCCGAGGTGGGCGAGGAGCGCGAGGCGCTGCTGGCCGTCACCATCCCCGAGGCGCGCGGCAGCTTCAAGCGCTTTTGCCAGCTCATCGGCCAGCTGCCCGGCGGGCCGCGCAACATCACCGAGTTCAACTACCGCATCGGCGACAGCACGCGCGCGCACGTCTTCGTCGGCATGACGACGCATGGCCGGGGGGAGTCGGAAAAACTCGTCAAAGCCTTTGAGCGCCAGGACTTCGAGGCCCTGGACCTGACGCACGACGAGCTGGCCAAGGAGCACCTGCGCCACCTGGTGGGCGGGCGCTCGGCGCTGGCGCAGGACGAGCGCCTGCTGCGCTTTGAGTTCCCCGAGCGCCCGGGGGCGCTGCTCAAGTTCCTGAGCCTGATGGCGCCGGGCTGGAACATCTCGCTGTTTCACTACCGCAACCAGGGCGCGGACTATGGCCGCATCCTGATTGGCCTGCAGGTGCCGCCCGAGGACGGCGCCGCCTTCGACGCCTTCCTGGCGCAGTTGGGCTACCCCTACGCCGAAGAGACGCAGAACCCCGCGTACAAGCTGTTTTTGCAAACAAAATAAGCCGCCAGCGCTTGCTCAGCAAGCGCGAGCAGCTATCAAAACAAGAGTATGCAAACCCTGCAGCAAGCCCTGCGCCACTACCTGCTGGCGGTGCAGTTTTTCACCCGCATCCCCGTCACCGGGCGGCTGGCGGCCTGGGTGGGCTACAGCCCGGCCATGCTGCGCGCCAGCAGCGCGCATTTTCCCGGCGTCGGGGTGCTGGTGGCGCTGGCCGCCTGCGCCAGTTATGGCGCGCTGGCGCTGGCACTGGCCTACAGCCCCTGGGCCAGCGCGGTGGCGGCGGTGGGCTGCACCATCGCCACGGTGCTGCTGACCGGCGGCTTTCATGAAGACGGCCTGGCCGACATGGCCGACGGCCTGGGCGGCAGCGCCGATGCCGCGCGCGCGCTCGACATCATGAAGGACTCGCGCATCGGCGCCTACGGCAGCATGGCCCTGGTGCTGGCGCTGCTGGCCAAATGCCTGCTGCTGGCGCTGCTGGGCGCGCACAGCCTGGGCGCGGCGCTGGCGGCGCTGGCCGGCGGCCAGGTGCTCTCGCGCTTTTGGCCGCTCTTCATCATCCGCAGCCTGCCCCATGTGGGCGACAGCGCCCGCTCCAAAAGCAAGCCGCTGGCCGACCAGATCAGCGCCGCCGCCCTGGCCGCCGCCGGCCTGTGGTGCATTCCGGCGCTAGGGCTTGTCTGGCAAGCGCAAGGCGCTCTGTTTTTGATAGTAACTGTGCTATGCAGCGCGTTCGCCGCCTGGCGGGTGCAGCGCCTGTGCGCACGCCGTCTGCAGGGCTTTACGGGCGACTGCCTGGGGGCCGCGCAACAGGTGGCGGAAATGGGTTTTTACCTCGGCGCCGCCCTGGCGCTGGGCCTGGCGCAGCAGGTGGCCTGATGGCTTTGTGGCTGGTGCGCCACGCCCAGCCGCTGGACGCGGCCGGCCGCTGCTATGGCCGGCTCGATCTGGCGGCCTGCCCCGCTGCCACCGCCAGCGCCGCCCAGGCCCTGGCGCAGGTGCTGCCGCAGCGGCTGCCGGTGTACACCTCGCCGCTACAAAGATGTGAGCAGCTCGCGCTGGCCCTGCAAGCGCTGCGGCCCGATTTGCCCTACAAAGTTGAGCCGCGCTTGCAGGAGCTGGACTTTGGCCGCTGGGAGGGCCGGCCCTGGAGCGCCGTGCCACGCGCCGAGCTGGACGCCTGGGCGGCCGACCTGGCCCACTACCGCCCCGGCGGCGGCGAGGCCCTGGCGGCCATGCTGGCGCGGGTGCAGCAGGCGCTGGCGGCCACACCCACGCCAGCGGTCTGGATCAGCCACGCCGGCGTGGCGCGCTGCCTGGCCTGGCTGCGCAGCGCCGCCCCCGGGCAGCTGCCGCAGGCGCAGGACTGGACGCTGCCGGCGCCCGCATTCGGCGCCTGGTGCTGCTACCCGGCGCTGCCGCCCCAATCCAGCGCCTGACCCGTCAGGCGCGCGTGCTCGCGCACGGCGTAGCGGTCGGTCATGCCGGCGATGAAGTCGGCCACCACGCGGGCATGTGCGCGCGCGCTGGTGCTGGCCTGGGCGCGGGCGGCGTAGGCCGGCTTCATCTGCGCCGGATCGCTCTGGTAGGCGGCGAACAAGTCGCGCACCACCTGCTGCGCGCAGGCCGTGGTCGCCATGACCTGGGGGTGGCGGTACAGGTTCTGGAACAAAAAGCGCTTGAGCGCCAGGGATTGGGTGCGCATCTCGGGGCTGAACTGCACCAGCGCCGGGGCGGCGCGCACCGCATCCACATCGGCAGGACGGGCGGCGGCGAGTGCGGCGCGGGTGGCGGCGATGCCGTCGTACACCTGGTCGCTGAGGATGCGCCGGATGGCCTCGTACAGCAGGCGGCGCGGCGCCTGCGCCAGCGCCGGGTGCTCGGCCTGGGCCTGGGCGCGGTAGCGCGCAAACAGCGGCACGTCCTGCAGCTGCGCCAGGGTGAGCAGGCCCGAGCGCACGCCGTCGTCGATGTCGTGCGCGTTGTAGGCGATCTCGTCAGCCAGGTTGCACAGCTGCGCCTCCAGGCTCGGGCGCTGGCCGAGCACAAAGCGCGCGCCGACGCCGCCGGGCTCGCGCGCCTGCAGGCGCTCGGCGTTGGCGCGGGCGCA
>JAJTBK010000502.1 GCA_021286965.1 Comamonadaceae bacterium
GTAGAACGCCCCCACCAGAGTCAATCGCAGCAGGATTTTATCAATGTACCTGGCGGTCTGATCACCCGGCCGAATGCCAGGAATGAAGGCGCCACTCTTCTTCAGGTTGTCTGCAGTTTCCCGGCTGTTGAAGACCAAAGCCGTATAAAAGAAGCAGAAGAAGACGATAGCGGTTGCATACAGCAACACGTAGATCGGTTGCCCCGGCGTCAGCGTGCTCGAAATATCGCGCAGCCAACGCATCGACTCACCCGCGCTGAACCAGTTCACCACCGTGGCCGGCAGCAAAATGATCGACGAGGCAAAGATCGGCGGGATGACGCCCGACATGTTGAGCTTGAGCGGCAGGTGCGACGACTGACCACCGTAGACCTTGTTGCCCACCTGGCGGCGCGCATAGTTCACGAGGATCTTGCGCTGACCACGCTCGACAAAGACGACAAAGTAGGTCACCAGGCCGACCACGGCAACGATGAAGATCGCAGCGATGATGCTCATGGCGCCGGTACGAACCAGCTCCAGCAAGCCGCCGATGGAACTCGGCAAACCTGCGGCAATACCGCCAAAAATCAGGATCGAAATACCGTTACCCAGACCACGCTCGGTGATTTGCTCGCCCAGCCACATCAGGAACATCGTCCCTGCGGTGAGGCTGACCACCGCCGTCAGGCGAAAGCCAAAGCCAGGAGCGAGCACCAGGCCGGCCGAGCTCTCCAGCGCCACGGCGATGCCGAGCGACTGGAAAATGGCCAGGCCCAGGGTGCCATAGCGGGTGTACTGGGTGATCTTGCGGCGGCCGGCTTCGCCTTCCTTCTTGAGCTGCTCAAAAGTCGGAATGACGTAAGTCATCAGCTGCATGATGATCGATGCCGAGATGTACGGCATGATCCCCAAGGCAAACACCGTGAAGCGCGAGAGCGCCCCACCCGAGAACATGTTGAACAGATTCAGGATGCCGCCCTGCTGGCCCTTGAACAGCTGCTGCAGTTGCGCCGGGTCGATGCCAGGAACGGGGATATGGGCCCCGATGCGGTACACGACCAGCGCGAGCAACAGAAAAACCAGGCGGCGACGCAAATCGCCGAACTTGCCGGTTTTTGCAATCTGAGCTGCGCTAGTAGCCACGGATGTCCTCTTTCAGATTCAGGCCACGGCGCCGCCGGCGGCCTCGATGGCTGCCTTGGCACCGGCGGTAGCGCCCACGCCCGTGAGTTTCACGGACTTGGTCAGTTCACCGCACTTGATGACCTTCACCACCTTGGCCATAGCGGACACCAGGCCCGCTTGCTTCAGGATAGCGACATCGACTTCGGCCAGGCCGAGCTGCTCGAGCGCACGCAGAGTCACCTCGGCGTTGAACTTGAGCGACTGCGACTTGAAGCCGCGCTTGGGCAGGCGACGCTGCAGGGGCATTTGGCCGCCTTCGAAGCCCACCTTGTGGTAGCCACCCGAACGCGATTTCTGACCCTTGTGGCCACGACCTGCGGTCTTGCCCAGGCCAGAGCCAATACCACGACCGACGCGGCGCTTGGCGTGCTTGGCACCTGCTGCAGGCTTGATGCTATTGAGTTCCATCATCAACCCTTTCAGAGGACTTTGACCAGATAGCTGATCTTGTTGATCATGCCGCGCACTGCCGGGGTGTCCTGCAGTTCGCTGACGCTGCCCAGCTTGCGCAGACCCAGGCCGCGCACCGTCGCGCGGTGCGACTCCTTGGTGCCGATCGGGCTACGAACCAGCTGGATCTTGACAGTTTGTTGTGTCGTCATTTAACGCACTCCAATCAGGCGAACAGGTCTTCGACCGACTTGCCACGCTTGGCTGCCACTTCCGCCGGGGTGGTGGAGTTGGTCAGGGCGTCGAAAGTGGCGCGAACCATGTTGTAGGGGTTGGACGAACCATGGCTCTTGGCCACGATGTCGGTAATGCCCATCACTTCAAAGACGGCGCGCATCGGGCCGCCGGCGATGATGCCGGTACCCTTGGGAGCCGGAGCCATTTGCACGACAGCAGCACCGTGGTGGCCGACGACGTTATGGAAAATCGTGCCGTTCTTGAGCGACACCTTGACCATGTTGCGACGGGCCTCTTCCATGGCCTTCTGCACGGCAGCAGGCACTTCCTTGGACTTGCCCTTGCCCATGCCAACGCGGCCGTCACCGTCGCCAACCACGGTCAGTGCAGCGAAGCCGAGGATACGACCGCCCTTCACGACCTTGGTCACGCGGTTGACCGCGATCATTTTTTCGCGCAGACCGTCGTCACGACCTTCGTCTTGCACCTTGGGGGTAAATTTAGCCATTTTTATCCGCTCCGCTTAGAACTGCAGACCTGCTTCACGGGCTGCGTCGGCCAGGGCCTTGACGCGGCCGTGGTAGGCGAAACCTGCGCGGTCGAAAGCCACCTTCTCAACACCAGCAGCCTTGGCCTTCTCGGCAATGCGCTTGCCGATCAGGGCTGCAGCAGCGGCGTTGCCGCCCTTGCCAGCAGCACCGAGCTGGGTACGCACTTCTGCTTCGGCGGTCGAGGCCGAGGCCAGCACCTTGGTGCCGCAGCCAGAGATGACGCTGGCGTAGATGTGCAGGTTGGTACGGTTCACCGACAGACGCGCCACGCCTTGCTGGGCAATGCGGATGCGGGTCTGACGGGCACGGCGCAGACGCTGCTCTTTTTTCGTCAACATATTGCAGCTCCTTACTTCTTCTTGGTCTCTTTGATCACGACCTTCTCATCCGAGTAACGGATGCCCTTGCCCTTGTAGGGCTCGGGAGGACGAACGGCGCGGATCTCAGCGGCCAGCTGGCCCACCACTTGGCGGTCAGCGCCCTTGACGATGATTTCGGTCGGCGTCGGGCAGGCAACGGTGATGCCGGCGGGCATCTCGAAGTTCACGGGGTGCGAGAAACCAATGGCCAGGTTGAGCTTGTTACCGGTGGCAGCGGCCTTGAAGCCCACGCCGATCAGGTCGAGCTTCTTCTCGAAGCCCTTGCTCACGCCCTGCACCATGTTGTTCACCAGCTGACGCTGGGTACCGCTCATAGCGTTGGCTTCACGCGAATCATTGGCCGGCTCGAACGAGAGCTTGCCTTCGTTGTTGGCGACCTTGACCAGCGCGTTCTGGGCGATGGACAGCGTGCCGCCCGTACCCTTGACGCTGATCTTGTCGGCCGCAAGGGTCACTTCCACGCCAGCGGGAACGACCACGGGGGATTTTGCTACGCGAGACATTTCAGTATTTCTCCTTCATGCCAGCGCTTAAGCGACGTAGCACAGCACTTCGCCGCCGACGCCGGTGGCACGTGCCTTGCGGTCGGTCATCACGCCCTTGGGGGTGGTGACGATGGCCACGCCCAGGCCGTTCATGACCTGGGGAATGGCGCCTGCGCCCTTGTACACACGCAGGCCAGGACGGCTCACGCGCTCGATGCGCTCGATCACCGGACGGCCGGCGTAGTACTTCAGGGTGATTTCGAGTTGGGACTTGCCGCCTTCGGCCTTCACTTGGAAGCCGTCGATGTAGCCCTCGTCCTTCAGCACCTGGGCGATTGCTACCTTCACCTTGGAGGCGGGGGCGCTCACCGTGGTCTTGGCGACCATCTGGGCGTTGCGGATGCGGGTCAGCAGGTCAGCGATAGGATCACTCATGCTCATGTTGTTCTCTCCTGCTCGACTTACCAGCTGGCCTTGGTCACGCCGGGGATTTCACCGGCGAAGGCCATTTCACGAATCTTGGCGCGACCCAGGCCAAACTGGCGGAAGGTGCCACGGGGACGACCCGTGATTTCGCAGCGGTTGCGCTGGCGCGTCGGATTGGCGTTACGGGGCAGCTTCTGCAGGCCCAGGCGAGCGGCGTCGCGCTCTTCGTCGGAACGCTTGGCGTCGCCGGCGATGGCCTTCAGTTCAGCATACTTGGCAGCGTACTTGGCGGCCAGTTTTTCGCGCTTGAGTTCGCGCTCGATCAAAGCTTTCTTAGCCATGCGCCACCTCAGTTCTTGAAGGGGAATTTGAACGCGGCGAGGAGAGCCTTGCACTCGTCGTCGGTCTTGGCGGTGGTGGTGATGCTGATGTTCAGACCACGCAGAGCATCCACCTTGTCGTATTCGATTTCGGGGAAGATGATCTGTTCTTTGACGCCGATGTTGTAGTTGCCACGGCCATCAAATGCACGGCCGGAGATACCACGGAAGTCACGCACGCGCGGCAGGGCCACGGTGACGAAACGGTCCAGGAATTCGTACATCTGAACGCCGCGCAGCGTGACCATGCAGCCGCTGGCC
>JAJTBK010000525.1 GCA_021286965.1 Comamonadaceae bacterium
CACATGGAGGTGCAATTTACCGCCGCCATGATCGGCCAGCTCGACACGCAGCTGGTGTTCGAGTTCTTCCAGGGCTTCGTCAACCACGCCGGCGTCACGCTGCACATCGACAACTTGAAGGGCGTGAACGCGCACCACCAGTGCGAGACGATTTTCAAAGCCTTTGCCCGCGCCCTGCGCGCGGCGCTCGAAGTCGATCCGCGCGCCCCGGGGGTCATTCCCTCGACCAAGGGTTCTTTGTAATAAAAACAGCCTCTAGCCCTTGATGGGTCAGCGCGAGCAGCTATGAATTTTGAAGCAAAAACCGTCGCCGTAGTGGACTATGGCATGGGCAATCTGCGCTCCGTCTCGCAGGCCGTGCAGGCGGCGGCGCAGGGCAGCGGCTGGCAGGTGCTCGTCACCGCCGAGCCCGAGCAGGTGCGCGCCGCCCAGCGCGTGGTGCTGCCGGGCCAGGGCGCCATGCCCGACTGCATGGCCGAGCTGCGCCAATCGGGCCTGCGCGATTCGGTGCTCGAAGCGGCGGCGAGCAAGCCGCTGTTTGGCGTCTGCGTTGGAATGCAGATGCTGCTTGAGCACAGCGCCGAGGGCGACACCCCTGGCCTGGGCCTGATCGCAGGCGAGGTGCGCAAGTTCGAGCTTGCCGGGCGCCTGCAGGCCGACGGCAGCCGCTTCAAAGTGCCGCAAATGGGCTGGAACCAGGTGCGCCAGCGCCAGGCCCACCCGCTGTGGGCGGGCGTGCCCGATGGCAGCTATTTCTACTTCGTGCACAGCTTCTATGCCCAGCCGGCCAACCCTGCGCACTGCGCCGGCGAGGCCGATTACGGCGGCCCCTTTGCCGCCGCGATTGCGCGGGACAACCTGTTTGCCACCCAGTTCCACCCGGAAAAAAGCGCCGCCCACGGCCTGGCGCTGTTTCGCAACTTCCTGCACTGGAAGCCCTGATTTTTTCACTCCAACCTGTTGTAGACCATGCTGCTCATTCCCGCCATTGACCTCAAGGACGGCCACTGCGTGCGCCTCAAGCAAGGCGATATGGACCAATCGACCACCTTCGGCGAAGACCCGGCCGCCATGGCGCGCAAATGGGTCGATGCCGGTGCGCGCCGCCTGCACCTGGTGGACTTGAACGGTGCCTTTGCCGGCCAGCCCAAGAACCACGGCGCCATCCAGTCCATCCTCAAGGAGGTCGGGGCCGACATTCCGGTGCAGCTCGGCGGCGGCATCCGCGACCTCGACACCATCGAGAAATACCTCGACGGCGGCCTGCGCTACGTCATCATCGGCACGGCGGCGGTGAAGAACCCCGGCTTTTTGAAAGACGCTTGCAGCGCCTTTGGCGGCCACATCATCGTCGGCCTGGACGCCAAGGATGGCAAGGTCGCCACTGACGGCTGGAGCAAGCTCACCGGGCACGAGGTCGCCGATCTGGCGAAAAAGTTCGAGGACTGGGGCGTCGAATCCATCATCTACACCGACATCGGCCGCGACGGGATGCTCTCGGGCATCAACATCGAGGCCACCGTGCGCCTGGCGCAGGCGCTCACCATCCCCGTCATCGCCTCGGGCGGCCTGGCGGGCCTGGCCGACATCGAGCAGCTGTGCGCCGTCGAACGCGAAGGCGTGCAGGGCGTGATCTGCGGCCGCGCCATCTACAGCGGCGACCTCGACTTTGCCGCCGCCCAGGCGCGTGCCGACGCCCTGGCCCATGCCTGACGCGCGCACGCATTGGCGCGGCCTGCCCTGCCTGGCATTGCAGGCGGCCAATGGCGACAGCGCCCTGCTGGCGCTGCACGGCGCGCAGCTGCTGTCCTGGATCAGCGCCGGGCTGGAGCGCCTGTACCTCAGCCCCCAGGCCCTGGCCGATGGCCACAGCGCCATCCGGGGCGGCGTGCCGCTGTGCTTTCCCCAATTCAACCAGCGCGGGCCCTTGCCCAAGCATGGCTTTGCCCGCAATCTGCCTTGGCGGGTGCAGGCGCAGCAGGCCGACGGCGCCACCCTGGTGCTGCACGACGATGAGGCCACGCGCCGCCTGTGGCCGCAGGGTTTTGAGGCCCAGTTGCAGGTGCAGCTGACGCCGGCGGCGCTGCAGCTCACGCTGTGCGTGCACAACTGCAGTGCCAGCGCCTGGGACTTCACGGCGGCGCTGCACAGCTACCTGCGCGTGGCCGACATTGGCCGCACCCGCCTGCACGGCCTCGACGGCTGCGCGCGCTGGGACGCGGTGGCCGACCGGCACGGGCGGCAGCAGGGCGCCATCGGTTTTGACGGCGAGTACGACAGCGTGCTGCAGGCGCCTGCGGCCAGCTTGCAGCTCGACGGTGGCGACGGCGTGGCCGTGCACATCACGCACAGCGCCAGCTGGGGCCAGGTGGTGGTCTGGAACCCGGGCGCGGCGCTGTGCGCGCAGCTGCCCGATATGCCCGCCGATGGCTACCGGCAGATGCTGTGCGTGGAGGCGGCGCAGATTGACCAGAGCGTCACCCTCGCCCCCGGTGCGCGCTGGAGCGGCTGGCAGCGCCTGCAGCTCAGCAACCCGGCAGCGCCCGGCCCTGGTTGAGCGCGGCCACCGTCGCCACAAGGCTGTCCCAGTAGGTCGGCAGCCCGGCCCAGGGGTTGCCGGTTTGGCTGGCGTAGTCGAAATGCCGGTGCGTGGCGTAGA
>JAJTBK010000005.1 GCA_021286965.1 Comamonadaceae bacterium
CACGCCCGCTGCCAAGCTTCGGCGCCCGGAGGCCGTCAAGCCCCGGCCTGGCGCGCACGGCAAGGCGCCACCACCGCCGCCGCCGCCGGTGCAGCGCGAGCGCCTGGTAATGGAGCCGCTCGAATTTTTTACCGATACCAGCCCGACGCTGCGCCTGAGCCCTGACCTGCCCGCGCTGCCGTCCAAGGACGACGAGACCCGGCGCGCCCAGGCGGCCGCCCTGTGGCAGGCGCTGCAAGCCGAGCCGCAGGAGCTGGCGACGCAGATGCAGGCCCAGGGCCAGGTCGAGCGCCTGAGCACCGACCTCGCCCAGGCCCAGGGCCAGAACAGCCAGGCGCGGGCCGAAATCAATGCCCTGCGTGCCGAACTGCAGCGCGCCCAGGACGAGCGTTTTTCCTCTACCGTGGTGTATGGCTTGGGAGGGGGGCTGGTGCTGCTGCTGGCGCTGCTGGCCTGGAGCTGGCGTCGTGGCCCGCAGCGCCAGAACCGGCTGCAGCAGGCTTGGCATGACTCGGTGGCGCACGCCGCGGCGCTGGAGCAGTCCACCGAGCCGACGGTTGCGCCCGAGGCTGTGTCGGCGCCGGCGCCGCCATCCTCCGTCGCGCCCTGGGTCGATGAGGCCCCCACCCTGCCACTCGAGACTTTGCCGCCGCCGGCGCTGGCTCCGGTGGGCCTGGGCACGCCGGCCACCCTGCCCACCCCGCTGGCCGATGGCCAGACCGCGCTGCAGCTGGTCAACCCCGAGGAGCTGTTCGACATCCTGCAGCAGGCCGAGTTCTTCATCTCGGTGGGCGAGCACGAGCAGGCCATGGCCGTGCTGCGCCAGCACATTGCCGAGCGTGGTGCCAGCTCGCCCTTTAGCTACCTGGAACTGCTGCGCCTGTACCACCAGCTGGGGCGGGCCGATGAATTTGAGCTGCTGCGCACCCAGTTCATGCGCCGCTTCAATGCCGAGGTGCCAGTTTTTGCCCGTTTTGCCGACCAGGGGCGCAACCTGCTGCACTACACCGACGCCTTGGCCGAGATCGAGGCGCAGTGGACGTCGGCCTCGGTGCTGGCGCTACTCGAAGGTTATTTGTTCCTGCAAGAGGGGCACAGTGCCAGCGTGCCGGCGTTTGACCTGGCCGCCTACGACGACCTGTTGCTGCTGCTGGGCATTGCCCAGACTACGCCGGCCAGCGCCCGGGGCGCGCCGCCGCCGCGCCAGCGCACCACGCCCCTGGGGCCACCAGCGGCGCCGGCGCTGCCTGAGGTGCAGCCGGCCGCTCCCGACTGGGGCCAGGCATCGAGCGAGCCGCCGCGTCCGGTGGCGGCGCAGACGCTCGACTTTTTGCTCGACGACCTGGCGCTTCAACCCTACAGCCAGCCCGCTCCCCTGGCGGCCAAGGCGCTGTCGCAGGCCATGCTGGACGTCGATCTGAGCGCCCCCCCGCCGATTGTCCTGAACGACCTGCCCCAGATGACCCCCACCCCGGCACCAGCGCCCGGCCAGGCCGTGGGTTTTGGTAGCAGCAACGATAAGTTCGAGCTGCGTTTTGAGCTCGAGCAGCGCCAGCCGCCCCGGCGGCAGTGACCGGCGCGCTGCCGGGTCAGGCCAGCAGCCGTAGCAATGCGGCCGCCTGCTGCTCCGGCTCGGGCGCCTGCACCAGGGCGCGCACCACCGCGATCGAGCCCACGCCGGTGGCGCGGATGGCGCCAAACTGCTCCGCCCCAATGCCGCCAATGGCGACCAGCGGGTAACCCGCCAGCAGCTGCACATAGGCCGCGAGCCGCGCCAGGCCCTGGGGGGCGGTGGCCATTTTTTTCAGCGTCGTGGGGAACACGGCGCCCAGGGCGATGTAGCTCGGCGCCACGGCGTCGGCACGCAGCATCTCGGCGTAGCCGTGGGTGCTCAGGCCCAGGCGCAGGCCGCTGGCGCGCAGCGCGGCGAGCTCGGCGGCGCTGAGCGCATCGAGGTCTTCCTGCCCCAGGTGCACGCCGTAGGCGCCGGCGGCGATGGCTTGGCGCCAATGGTCGTTGATGAACAGCCGCGCGCCCGTGCCCTGCACGGCGGCCACGGCGGCGCGCACCTCCTGCGCCACCACGGCGGCGTCTTCGCTCTTGCAGCGCAGCTGCAGCGTGGGCACGCCGGCGCGGGCCATGCGCGCCACCCAGGCGGCATCGGGCAGCACGGCGTACAGGCCCAGCTGCGCCGGGCAGGCGGGGAAGGCGTCGGCGCGTGCGCGACCCTGCACGCCAAAGTCGCGCCCGTCGGCGGGCCAGAGCGTGGCGTCAAACTGGCCCAGGCGGGTGCTTTGGCGCTCCCAGGCCTGGGCCAGGCACTGCGCGTCGGCGGCGATAAAACCCAGCTGGCTGCAGGCCGCGAGCGCGCCCTGGTAGATGCTGCTGGCATGGGCCGGGCTGGGGGGCGTCGGTTGGGCGGCAAAACCCTGCCAGCGGGCGGCGTGCGCGGCGACGATGGCCTGCGCCAAAGCGGTGGCGCTGCTCATGCGCTTGCCTGTTCGTGGTGCCAGAAGGGCGTGCCCAGCACCGGCGTGCTCGGCTGCGCGGCCTCTTGCTGCGCCATGGCGCCGGCACGGCGTGCGGCGCGGCCGGCGGCGACGGCGTCGGCAAAGGCGCAGGCCATGGCCACGGGGTCTTGCGCCAGGGCGACGGCGGTGTTGAGCAGCACGCCGTCAAAGCCCCATTCCATCACCTGGCAGGCGTGCGAGGGCAGGCCCAGGCCGGCATCGACCAGCAGCGGCACGGCCAGGCGCTCGCGCAAGAGCTGCAGGGCGTAGGGGTTCATGGGCCCGCGCCCGGTGCCGATGGGCGCGGCCCAGGGCATGATGGCCTGGCAGCCGACATCGACCAGGCGCTGGCATTGCACCAGGTCTTCGGTGCAGTACGGCAGCACCTGAAAGCCGTCTTTGATGAGCAGGGCGGCGGCCTCGATGGTGCGCTGGCTGTCGGGCTGCAGGGTGTAGTCGTCGCCGATGACTTCGAGCTTGATCCAGGGCGTGTCGAAGACTTCGCGCGCCATCTGCGCCGTCGTCACGGCTTCTTGCACGCTGTGGCAGCCGGCGGTGTTGGGCAGCACCGGCACCTGCAGTTTCTTCAGCAGCTCCCAAAAGCCGTGGCCGCCCTGGCTGCCGGTGTTGACGGCGTTGATGCCCTGGCGGCGCAGCGAGGCCGTGACCATGGCCGGCCGCGCGCGGGCCACGGCCGCTTCGAGCAGCGCCGGCGAGGGGTAGCGCGCCGTGCCCAGCAGCAGGCGGCTGGCAAAGCGCTGGCCGTAGAGCACGAGCGCGTCTTGGGGTTCGGGGGCTTCGGTTGCGGTGGGGGTGGTCATGTGGATTACTCCTATTTTGATAGCTGCTGGCGCTTGTCTGGCAAGCGCTAGAGCCATTTTTACTTGGTATCAGCCGCCGGTCACGGGGGAGATGACCTCGACCGCGTCGCCCTCGTGCAGCGCGCAGCTGGCGTAGGCGCTGCGCGGCACGAAGGAGGTGTTCACGGCCACGGCAAACGGTGGGCGCGCGGCGATGGCGGCGAGGGCATCCTGCACCGTGGCGGCGTCCGGCAGGGTGAAGGGCTGCTGGTTGATGGTGACGTTCATTCGAAGGCCGGCCCTTGCAGGGCAATGCCCCATTGCTGCGCCAGCGCGCCGCTGCCCTGGGTGAGCAGCTGCAGGGCGGCGTCGTGCAGCGCGGGTGCCTGCATGAAGCCGTGGCGGTACATGCCGTTGATCTCCATGACCCGCGGCTGCGGCATGCGGATGGCGGGCAGGTTGTCCGGCAGGGTGGGGCGGCACTGCGTGTTCATCTCCAGGATGCGGCCCTCGGCGAAGCCGCTGTGCACGGTGTAGACGGCGCTGAGCAGCTCCAGCGCCGAGCGCACGCTCATGGGGGAGCGGTCGTCGGATTCGATCTCGGTGGCGCCGATGACGAACAGGTGGTCCTGCTTGGGCGCGATGTAGATCGAGTAGCGCGGGTGCACCAGCCGCGTGGGGCGGGCCAGCGTCACCTCGGGCGCGTGGATGCGCAGCACTTCGCCGCGCACGCCGCGCAGCTCGCGCCACTGCGCGCGCGCGCCCAGGCCGCGGCAGTCGAGCAGCCAGTCGGGCTGGCCGGCCTCGCCGGGCATCAGCGCGGAATCCACCGCGCGCAGGATGCCGTCGGCACCGATCCCGGCCCGGCGGTCACAGATGAAGGCCACCTCAGCATCGCTCAGCTCGATCAGACCGTCACGATCGACGAACAGCACGAAATCGT
>JAJTBK010000010.1 GCA_021286965.1 Comamonadaceae bacterium
TGCGGCTATGCCGACTGCGCCGCCTACGCCCAGGCCATGGCGCAGGCACAGGCGCCGATCAACCAATGCCCGCCCGGCGGTGCCGAGGGCGTGGCGCGCCTGGCCGCGCTCACCGGCCAGGCGCCGCAGGCGCTCAATCCCGTGCATGGGCAAGAAGGCCCCCGCACCCTGGCGGTGATCGACGAGGACTGGTGCATCGGCTGCACCCTGTGCCTGGACGCCTGCCCGGTCGATGCCATCCTGGGCGCGAACAAGCTCATGCACACCGTCATTGCCGCGCACTGCACAGGCTGCGAGCTGTGCCTGCCGGCCTGCCCGGTCGATTGCATTGCCATGCAGCCCCTGGCCGGCCCCGCCACCCAGGCCAGCGGCTGGGCCGCCTGGTCGCCGGCGCAGGCGCAGGCCGCCGCCCAGCGCTACGCCCAACGCCAGCAGCGCCACACCCAGCCCGAGCCGGCAGCGGCCAGGGCCAGCGTCGGCGCCGCTGGCAGCGCCGCCAAGTCCTCGGTGATTGCTGCCGCCCTGGCGCGGGCGCGCGCACGCCAGGCGGACAGTTCAGCCTGAAAAAGTCTTGTAGACGCCGCAGCCCAGCACCACCGCCCCCAGGCGGTGCACGAACGACATCTTGGCCTGCACCCGGCCATTGCTGGGGTTGGTGATGTCGTACTCGACCCAGCCTGGCCCGCGCTCGGCCTGGGCCCAGATATCGTGCAGCAGGCGTGCACCGTCCACGCCGGCAATGTCCTGCACCCGGGTGCCGACCTTGGCCTGGTTGCCGGCAAACGCCTGGTAATGGCCCTCGGCATCGAGCGCGAAGACGTACATGTCGCGGTCGAAAAACGGCTGGTTGCGATCGGTGATGCTGTCGAGCAGGCGCTGCCCCTGGCCCTTGTGCAGCGCCATGGCCACGGCCTGCTGCACCAGCTGCTGCGCCTCCTCGGCCGTGCCCTGCTGCAGGCGAAAGGCGACCACCGCACGGCTGAGCGTGGCCGCACGCTGCTCCAGCGCCTCGGCATGGTGCACGGCCTCGTCCACCATCTGTGCATTGCTGTGCGTGATCTGCTCGAGCTGCTGCACCGCCTGGCCGATTTCACCGAGCCCCTGGCGCTGCCCCTGGCCTGACTGCGCAATGGCGCTCATATTGCTGGCCATGGTGCGGATGCCGTCGGCCATCTGCGCAATGCCGTTGCCGGCCTGGCGGATCAGCGCCGCACTGGCCGCCACCTGCTGCACCGAGTCACCGATGAGCTGGCGAATCTCGCGCGCCGCCTCGCCCGAGCGCTGCGCCAGCGAGCGCACCTCGGACGCCACCACGGCAAAACCGCGCCCCTGCTCACCAGCACGCGCGGCCTCGACGGCGGCATTGAGCGCCAGGATGTTGGTCTGGAAAGCAATGCCGTCGATCACGCCGATGATCTCGTTCATGCGCTGCGCGCTGTGCTCGATGGTGTGCACCGACTGCACTGCACGCTCCATGCCGGCAGCGCCGGCCTGGGCCGCATCGCGCACCTGGGCCGCGCGCTGGTCGGCGCTGTGGGCCGTGTCCGCATTGCGCTGCACGGTGCCGGCCAGGGCATCGACGCTGGCCGCCGTTTGCTTGAGGTTCGCCGCCTGCTGCTCGGTGCGCTCGGCCAGGGCGCGGTTTTCCAGCGCCAGGCTCTGGCCGGCGTGCGCCACCAGGGCAGCGTTGCTGCGGATGTCGGCCACCATGCCCGAGAGGGTGATGACCATGGCGTCGAGCAGCGCCGCCATGCGCGCCAGTTCATCGCTGCCATCGATCGCGGCGCGGGCGCGCAGATCTCCCTGTGTGACCTGCTCCATGGCCCGGGTGATGCGCTGCAGGCTGGCGCTCTGCCCAAGGTACAGCGCCAGCAGCAGGTAGCCCAGCAGCAACGCCCCGGCCACAGCCACGGCCCCCGATTGCGACCACCACACCGCCAGCTGCGCCAGCACCGCCAGCACCCCGAGTACAGCCAACTTGCCGCCCAGGGGCATACGCCGCAACAGCCCGACGCCGGGGCGCATGATCCACATTCCATTCATTTGCCATGTCTCCTGTCGTGGGGCATTTGGTTTGTATACGTACCGCCCCTAGCGTAAAACTATTTGTTACCGCTTACGACAGCTTGACAGCCCACGGTGCTATCGGGGCTTTGGCCGCACAGCGCCTGCCCGGGCCAACCCAGGAAAGCCCCGATAATCCGCTGGCCATGAATCCCCTGCTCTCCCACCTCCAGCCCTACCCCTTCGAGCGCCTGCGCCAGCTCTTTGCCGGGGTCACGCCCAACCCCGCCTACCGCCCGATCAGCCTGGGCATGGGCGAGCCACGCCACCCGACGCCCGCCTTCATCGCCCAAGCCCTGGTCGATGGCCTGCCGGGCCTGGCCAGCTATCCCCTCACGGCTGGCGAGCCGCGCCTGCGCCAGGCCTGTGCCGATTGGCTGCAGCGGCGCTATGCGGTCGCGGTCGATGCGGCCAGCCAGGTACTGCCGGTGAACGGCTCGCGCGAGGCGCTGTTTGCCTTCGCCCAGACCGTGATCGACCCGACCCAGGCCGGCGCCACCGTCGTCTGCCCCAACCCGTTCTACCAAATCTACGAAGGCGCCGCCGTGCTCGCCGGCGCCCAGGTGCACTACGCCCCGAGCGATGCGGCACGCAACTTCGCCGTCGATTGGGACAGCGTGCCCACCGCCGTCTGGGAGCGCACGCAGCTGCTGTTCGTCTGCTCGCCGGGCAACCCGACGGGCGCCGTCATGCCGCTGGCCGAGTGGGAAAAGCTCTTTGCGCTGTCAGACCGCTACGGCTTCGTCATCGCCAGCGACGAGTGCTACAGCGAAATTTATTTCCGTGACGAGCCCCCGCTCGGCGGCCTGGAAGCGGCGCAGCGCCTGGGGCGCAGCGATTTTCGGCGCCTGCTGGCCTTTACCAGCCTGTCCAAGCGCAGCAACGTGCCGGGCCTGCGCAGCGGCTTCGTCGCCGGCGACGCGGCACTCGTCAAAGCCTTTTTGCTCTACCGCACCTACCACGGTAGCGCCATGGGGCCGGCGGTGCATAACGCCAGCATCGCCGCCTGGAGCGGCGAGGCCCCTGTGCAAGACAACCGCGCCCTGTACCGTGAG
>JAJTBK010000011.1 GCA_021286965.1 Comamonadaceae bacterium
GCCAAGCCCAGGGCGATGGCATCGCCAGCGCCAACCGTCTCGCCAGTCAGCGCCAACCATTCGCCACGATGGCCCGGGCAGCGCGCGAGGAAGTAGCCGCCCCCGACATCCGGGAACAGGCCAATGGCCGTCTCGGGCATCGCCATCTTGGTGCGCTCAGTGACCACCCGCAGCGTGCCCCCCTGGCTGATACCCATGCCACCGCCCATGACGATGCCATCCATGAAGGCGATATAGGGCTTGCCAAAGGTATGGATGAGATGGTTGAGGGCATATTCTTCGGTAAAGAAATCCTCCAACACAGGCTGCCCTGCAGTACCAGCCTGGTGCAAAAAGCGAATATCGCCGCCCGCACAAAAAGCGCCAAACGCCCCGTCTTTATGGCTGCCGCGAATGGCCACGGCCAGCACCTGGGGATCATCACGCCAGGCCAGGAGCTGCGCCATCAGAGCCCGCACCATCTCCAAAGAAAGGGCATTGAGGGCTTTCGGACGGTTGAGGGTGATACAGCCGATACGCCCGCACAGCTGCGCAACGACATATTCAGTTTCTTGCATATTTGTCTCCATAAGCCGGGGTCTTGATTTTGCTGGACGAAAAAAAAAGCCCCGTCACCGGGGCTTTCATGCGTAATCGGGAGATTACTTGCGGGTACCGACCACTTCGATTTCCACGCGGCGGTTCTTGGCGCGGCCTTCTTTGGTCTTGTTGTCGGCGACAGGCTGCTTCTTGCCCTTGCCTTCGGTGTACACGCGGTTCTTCTCGATGCCCTTGGACACGAGGTAAGCCTTCACGGCTTCGGCGCGGCGCACCGACAGCTTCTGGTTGTAGGCATCGGTACCGATGGAGTCGGTGTGACCAACGGCGATCACGACTTCCAGGTTGATGTCCTTGATCTTGCCAACCAGGTCGTCCAGCTTGGCCTTGCCTTCGGGCTTGAGCACCGACTTGTCGAAGTCGAAGAAAGCGTCGGCAGCGTAGGTCACCTTGGAGGCAGCCACAGGAGCCGGAGCGGGCTTGGCAGCCGGAGCAGCGGCAGCGGGAGCTGCAGTTTCGGCAGCAGCAGCCACCGGAACCAGGGCGCCGTCGCAGCCTTGGGCAGCGGTAGCAGGCGTCCAGTTGGCATCGCGCCAGCACAGTTCGTTGGTGCCGTTTTTCCAGGCCAGATCGCCGGAACCGTTCTTCCAGTTGTCGACAGATTGAGCGCCAGCGGCGGTTGCGAGCGCAGCGGAGGCCAACAACATAGCCACTTTGTTGAGTTTCTTCATGGTTCTCCTCTTGGGGATTAAGCCGCAGCCGCGCTGCGAATCAGGGACGTCGTCAGTGACCATCACCAAAAACGTTGAAAAGATTGTGCCATACGTAACTGCCGAATTCCCAACCCGCCAGGCCCGGCAAGCCCCTGCAGATGGGCATTCCTTGCTACATGTTGCGCAGGTGCCACATGCGCTTGCGCCTAAAATGACCCTTTCGCCCTGTCGCATGTGCCCTCCCCTATGACCCAGTTTGCCAAAGAAACCCTGCCCATCAGCCTCGAAGAGGAGATGCGCCGCAGCTATCTTGATTACGCCATGAGCGTGATCGTGGGCCGCGCCCTGCCCGACGCGCGCGATGGCCTCAAACCCGTGCACCGGCGCGTGCTCTACGCCATGCACGAGCTGAACAACGACTGGAACCGCCCCTACAAGAAGTCAGCGCGTATCGTCGGCGACGTCATCGGTAAATACCACCCGCACGGCGACATCGCGGTGTACGACACCATCGTGCGCATGGCGCAGGATTTCTCGCTGCGCCACATGCTGGTCGATGGCCAGGGCAACTTCGGCTCGGTCGATGGCGACAACGCCGCCGCCATGCGCTACACCGAAATCCGCCTGTCGAAAATCGCGCACGAGATGCTGGCCGACATCGACAAGGAGACGGTGGACTTCGGCCCCAACTACGACGGCAGCGAGCAGGAGCCGCTGGTGCTGCCCAGCCGCCTGCCGAATCTGCTAGTCAATGGCAGCGCCGGCATTGCCGTGGGCATGGCGACCAACATCCCGCCGCACAACCTGAACGAAGTGGTGGACGCCTGCCTGCACCTGCTGCGCCACCCCGAAGCCTCCATCGACGAGCTGATGGAGATCGTCCCCGCGCCGGACTTCCCCACGGCCGGCATCATCTACGGCATCACCGGCGTCAAGGACGGCTACCGCACCGGGCGCGGCAAGGTGGTGATGCGCGCCAAGGTGCACTTCGAGGACATCGATCGTGGCCAGCGCCAGGCCATCATCGTCGATGAGCTGCCCTACCAGGTGAACAAGAAGACGCTGCAGGAGCGCATGGCCGAGCTGGTGCACGAGAAAAAAATCGAGGGCATCAGCCACATCCAGGACGAGTCGGACAAGTCCGGTATGCGCCTGGTGATCGAATTGAAGCGCGGCGAAGTGCCCGAGGTGGTGCTCAACAACCTGTACAAGCAAACGCAGCTGCAAGACACCTTCGGCATGAACATGGTGGCGCTGGTCGATGGCCAGCCCAAGCTGTGCAACCTCAAGGATCTGATCGAGGTCTTCATCGGCCACCGCCGCGAGGTCGTGACGCGCCGCACGGTGTTCGAGCTGCGCAAGGCGCGCGACCGGGGCCACGTGCTCGAAGGTCTGGCCGTGGCGCTGGCCAATATCGACGAATTCATCCGCATCATCCGCAGTGCGCCCACCCCCCCCGTGGCCAAGGCCGAGCTGATGAGCCACAGCTGGGACAGTGCACTGGTGCGCGAGATGCTGACACGCACGCGCGCAGACGGCGCCGTGGTCAATGCCGACGACTACCGCCCCGAAGGGCTGGAGCGCGAGTTCGGCATGGGCGCAGACGGCCTGTACCGCCTCTCGGACACGCAGGCGCAAGAGATTCTGCAGATGCGCCTGCAGCGCCTGACCGGCCTGGAGCAGGACAAGATCGTCGCCGAGTACAAGGACATCATGGCGCACATCGAGGATCTGCTCGACATCCTCGCCAAACCCGAGCGCGTCGCCGTCATCATTGGCGACGAGCTGACTGCCGTAAAAACCGAATTCGGCCAGACCAAACTCGGCGCGCGCCGCAGCGAGATCGAGCACAGCGCGCAAGACCTCTCCACCGAAGACCTCATCACCCCCACCGACATGGTGGTGACGCTCTCGCACACCGGCTACATCAAGAGCCAGCCCCTGTCGGAATACCGCGCGCAAAAGCGCGGCGGGCGCGGCAAGCAGGCCACCGCCACCAAGGAAGACGACTGGATCGACCAGCTCTTCATCGCCAACACGCACGACTGGATCCTGTGCTTCTCCAACCGCGGCCGCCTGTACTGGCTCAAGGTCTGGGAGGTGCCCGCCGGCTCGCGCGGCTCGCGCGGGCGGCCCATCGTCAACATGTTCCCGCTGCAGGACGGCGAAAAGATCAACGTGGTGCTGCCGCTGACCGGGGACATGCGC
>JAJTBK010000012.1 GCA_021286965.1 Comamonadaceae bacterium
CCACGCGGATCGTGATGCCGCTGGCCTGGAAGTCGATCGGCGCCGTGCGCCGCGACTTCGCCAGCGAGAAGAACGGAAAGGCCATCAAGTCCTGGCTGTCGCGCGGAGCCATGTCGCCCGGCAAGGCGCGGAACAGGTCGAGCTGTTCGCGTTCTTGCGAGAGCCGCTGCCGAAACGGCAGCGCGGGACTGGACATGGCGATGGCTTGCCGCGCGCCAGCGATCAGCGCGCACGACTGTCCGCCGCGTGCTGCTCGGCGTACTCGGGATCGGAAGTCGTCTCGAAGCTGCGGTCGGCAGCCCAGGCATCGAGGTCGGCCACGGCGTACATGACGCGCCGGCCGAACTTGCGAAAGCGCGGGCCGCCGCCGATCACGCGCTGCTTTTCCAGCGTGCGCGGCGACAAGCGCAGGTACTCGGCGGCTTCGTCGTTGGTGAGGTAACGCTGCGGTTGTGCGGCAGCGGTCGGGACAGTGGCGGCAGGCCGCAAGGGAGCGGGACGCATGGTGTGAACCTCCATAGCTTTAAAAGCTCCGGCCACACAGCGCAACCGGATGGAGGCAGTCTCAGAAAACGAAGCTCCGCTGTTCAGGGACGTTTTGCATCCCCATCAAAACGTCCCTTCTCAAGCGGCGGCAGTTGTGCTAGGCGGCGATAGCCGCCGCGCGTCAACGCATTGCCCCGGTGCACCAGGCGGCGCACGCGGGCGCGCAGGTCGCCGTCGGCGTGCCAGTCGGCCGCCACGGCGTCAGTGCCGAACAACCCTTCGGCCACGTCGCGCAAGGACGCGCCCGCCAGGGTCGCGTCGAGCGCTTGCAGGGTATGCAGCTCCAGCATCGCGGTCGGTGTGGGCCGGGGCCTGGCGGTGGACAGCGTCGCGCTGCGCGTAGGCGCAGCAGCGCCGCCGCCACTTCCGCGATTGGCATAGGCGACCGCCATGCCGTCTTCAAGGCCCGGCGCCAGCGCAAAGCGCGCGCAATGGCCAGGGCTGCGCGCGATCAGCGCCAGCCCTTTGCCGTCATGCAGCAGTTGTTTGTGACCGGGGATATGCCAGAACTCGAAAGCCGCTGCATCGGGCGGCGGATCGGCATCGGGATGGAGTTGCACCACGGCATCGTGGCCGGGCAGCCAGGCCGGATGCGCGTCGCGCGCATCCAGGGCCGGGTCTTCGAGCAGGCGCAAGCCCCAGCGAAGCGCCGCCTGTTGCGCCGCTTGCGGCCGGCGCTGGTGGCGCAGCCAGTCGAGCCGGTAGTCAGGGTGGCGGCGCAGGTATTCCCAGGCCAGTGCGAGCGTATCCAGACACAAGATGTAGAGGTACGCGGCGGTCGGATACCAGTGCGCGATATGGTGAGGATTGACCATGACGCAAGCTCCCGTCGAACAGCAGGAACGTCGTCACGGGCGTTCAAGAACGGAGCTACCGCGTCCACATCAAAACATCATCCGAACCTGTTTAAGCTGTAACATCAAGTGTCAAGACCGATTGGCTCCGGGGTATTGCGCAATGCGTCCGAATACGACGGCCGCGCAGTCCAAAAACGTCACGCGGCACAAATCAAGGTGCCGCAACCCGCGCCAAAGATCGTGGCCGTTTTTGTCTCAAATGCCCTGTTTCGGTGCAAGAGTGCGAATTGAGACCGGGCAAATCCGAATTCCGACGGAAATAGTCTCAATACGCCCGGCTGCGCCGCAACGCGATGGGCTTAATCGACAATGCCACCGCTCTCCTGGGCCAGCCGGACATATTCCGACAGGGGCCGCGCCGCCTGGAAATACCGATCCCGCATCACGGGCTGCTGGCGCGGCCCGACGATGGAAGCCAGGTCGGACAGTTTCACGGTGCCCAGCTCGGGCATCCCCAGGCCCAGGTCGATCAGGCCGTAGGCCGTATCGCCGTCGGCCGGGTCGAGCGAAGCGAGCAGCCAGGTGAGGTGTGCGTCCGGTGTGAACAGGCGCACCACGGGCAGCGGGTCGCCGCCTTGACCATCGGCACGGGCTTGGCCGTGGGCCAGCAGGCGCTGGCGCTCGTCCTCGGTGATGAGTGGCTTCATGGCGGTCTATTCCCAATTCACAAATCCGCCCGAGCGTGAAAACGCAAAGCCGCATCGGCGGATTTGGGAAAAAGCACGATTGTGATTCCGTGGCTTTGCGCTTCTGTAGCAAGCCGCAAATGCGGATTTCCGTAAAAACGCAAAACAGTGAGATTTCAATGAAAGAGTTAAAGATAACGTGGTTTTAATTGTGCTGCGACTTGACGCTTCTGTCTATGCAGAAGCGCCCCATTCAGCGCGGCCGACCGGCCGGCGCCACCACCTACGATGCCGAGTTGGCGCAAGCCTTCGGCGCCGCGGTGCGTGCGCTGCGGATGGAGCGCGGCATAGCGCAGGAATCGCTGGCGCACCTGGCCGGTGTCGAGCGCTCGCACATGGGCAAGGTCGAGCGCGGCGAGCACATGCCCACGCTGGCGATCATCTTCAAGATCGCCAGCGCGCTCGAATGCAGCACGGCCGTGCTGATGAGTGAGGCTGAAAGCCAGCTCGCGGCGGCGGCCCAGCCGTAGGCGCTGGCCGGGCCGATCTGGCGCAGCCGGTTCGGCGGTATCGAGGGGCGCCAAGCGTCGCGCGGCGGGGATAGCCCGCAGGGCTTTCCCCCGGAGGCAAGCGAAGCGCGCAGCGCCATAGGCGCGAAAGCGTGAGGGATTGGAGCCGGATGGCCGTGACGGCAAAGACGGCACGGGGCGTAGCCCGCAAAGCCCGGCGGCGCATCGCGCCGACACGCCATGCCCTTACAGCAGCCACAGACGCCAATCTCAGACAAGGGAACGCTGCCTGCTATGGGGCACCGCCTGCTGCTGCCATGTTCGGGACGAACGAACAGCGCAGCGCCCCGCCGTGTGGCGGGGCGCTGCGGGCGACGGTCATGCCGCCTGGGGCTTGCTGCGCGACCAGATCAGGTCGTGCGTGCCGTTCTCGCCTTCGATCAGGCGGGCGTAGACCGTGGCCGGGAACGAAGGATCGTCGAGGGTCACGGAGATGTACTCCCGCCCGGCCTCGCTGGTCTTCTTCCACGCCGCGCCGATGTCGTGGCTGGCGGCCTGCAGGCGGAAGTCGGGGGCCTTCTCGTTGTCCCCCTTGTCGTTGGGAACCAGCTTGACCTTGACGTTGAGCGTCAGGGTGCGAAGCGTGCCGGTGAAGCCGTCTTTGTCTGCGGTGAAGGTGCCGATGTTGGCCATGATGAAACTCCTTTTGGTGGAACAAGGTTCGCGCCCATCGCGTCCTTGTTGTGATCCGGCCGGCGGGGGACGGGCTGGCTGCACCGCTTGCGGTCGAAACGCAGTGGAGAGCCGGGAGGCGAAAAGAATTTGTCCCGCGAGGAATCTGCGCAGCAGAGGGGAAATTGTTTTCGCCGGACGGTTGCAGCCATGAAGCCCGAGGCGCAGCCGCGCCATCGCCAGGATTCACAACAACACAAGGACGCCTTGGGCCGAACCGCACCGCAAGGAGATGGGGCCGGCTCGGCATCCCCGCATGACGGCTGCTCCGGCTCGCCCGCTGACGCGGGCCAGGTCATGGCGGCGGTCTTGGGCTGCTCGTCATCCTCGCCTTCGTCGTCGTTCTCGGCATCCTCACTGCCGAAACCTTGGCGCAGGCGTTCCAGCGTGCGCAGTGCCTTGGCCTCAGCTTCGCGCATCAGCCCGCGATGAATCGCAATTTCGCCGCTGCGGTCGATGCTGACGATGGCACCGGCTGCGGCCCGCACGTTCGGGGCATAGTCCAGCAGGCCAAGGCATCGTGGCTCTGCTGCGGATGCTGTCTACTCCTTAACCGCTGCCGGCGAGGTGAACGATGCACCACGCTGCATCTTGTGCTCGATGGCCTGGCGCGCGGCGTCCAGAATCTGGTCTGCCGTCGCCGGCAGGTAGTGACCTTGGGAGTCGCGCACCATCAGCGCGGCATCGAACGAGGAAAAGGACAGTTGCGACATGATCGTGCTCCGGTTACTCGGGCGGAATTGCCCGGAACCGTGTCCAGCACGGCGCAGCGCAAGCAGTCAGGGGTCGCAGACGGCCGCCAGGACGCAAGCGCGCACAGCGCGCGCCGCCCTTGACGGCGAGAACGCCGTGATACGGTGAAGGGAACAGCAAGACCGCCCACACCCCGCCCACTGCACAGGGTCGGCTTTTGAGGCAAGCGGAGCGCGCAGGCCCACAAGGGCCGGAGGCGTCAGGGGTCAAAGCCGGATGGCCGCGACTTGGAACGAGGCGCGGGGCGCAGCCCGCGAACCCGACGGCGGCACGCCGAGACGCCCAGCTACTGCGGGAGTTTCTTGGGCTGCTTCGACGTGCGCGATTCCAGCAAGCGCCGCGTAGCCTCCAACTCCTTCTGCAACCGCTCGGCGTCCGGCAGCACGGTACGGTAGTTCGCCGCCATCACCTTCGACGGCAAACCTTCCAGCGCATACCGCGCCAGGGCATGGCCCTTGTCGGCGCACAGGATCAGGCCCACGGGCGGGTTTTCATCGGGATAGGCCCAATGCTCCTTGGCGTAGTTGCAATACATGAGCATCTGGCCCACGTCGGCATGGGACAGGCTGCCCAGCTTCAGGTCGATGATGACCAGGCTGCGCAACTTGCGATGGAAAAACAGAAGATCCACCCGATACCACGTCTGGTCGATGCGCAAACGCCGCTGCCGCCCGACGAAGGTGAACCCTTCGCCCAACTCCAGCAGAAAATCCTCCAGCCGCTGGATCAGCGCGGCTTCCAGATCGGACTCGGAATACTCGTCCTTGAGGTTCAGGAACTCCAGCACGTAGGGGTCTTTGATCGCATCGTCGGGCCTGACGGCATCCTCGGGCTTCGGCGCTGCGCCGTTGACCAGCATCGCCGCCTTGTCCTTGGACAAGGCCGTGCGCTCGTAGAACTGGCTGCCGATCTGCCGGTCAAGCTGGCGCACGCTCCAGCCGCCGCGCAGGGCTTCGGCTTCGTAGAACCGGCGGGCATGGTCGTCCTTGACCGACAGCAGCCGCACGTAGGCCGACCA
>JAJTBK010000013.1 GCA_021286965.1 Comamonadaceae bacterium
TGGCCCCCTCGCGCAGGCGGTCAAGGCCATCGGTCACCACCTGCGCGCCCTCGGGCAGGTCGCCTTGCACGGCCACCCGCTCGCCGTCCACGGCGAGCGTGCGCAGGCGCCGCTGCGCCACCGTGCCGTCTTCCTGCACCACATACACGGCGTTGTTCTGCAGCGCCGCCGCCGGCACCGTCAGGGCCTGCGCCAGCAGATCGAGCTGCAGGCGCACGTTGACGAACTGGTTGGCGTACAGGCGCGCATCCTCGTTGGCAAAGGCGGCCTTGATCTTGAAGGTGCCGGTGCTGACGTCGATGGCGTTGTCGATGGCGCTCACCCGGCCCTCGGCCAGCAGCTCTTTTTGCTCCCGGTCCCACAGCTGCACCGGCACCGCCACACCCTGCGCCAGGTGCGCACGCAGCGCCGGCAAATGGGCCTCGGGCACGGCAAACACGGCGTCGATCGGGCGCACCTGGGTGATGGTGACCAGGCCGGTGGTGTCGCCCGGGTTGAGCACGTTGCCCAGGTCGGCCGTGCGCAAGCCCAGGCGGCCGGCGATCGGCGCCGTGATGCGGGTGTAGTCCAGCTGCAGGCGGGCATTGGCCAGCTGCGCCCGATCGGCCGCCACCTGCCCCTGGTACTGGCGCACCAGCGCCGCCTGGGTATCGACCTGCTGGCCGGCAATCGAGTCCTGCGCCTGCAGTTGCTGGTAGCGCTGCAGGTCGAGCTCGGCATTCGCCAGCAGCGCCTGGTCGCGCTGCAGGCTGCCCTGCAGCTGCTCCACGTTCGCCTGGTAGCTGCGCGGATCGATCTCGGCGAGCAGCTGCCCGGCCTTCACCTCCTGCCCCTCACGCAGGTGCAGGGCCTTCAATTCCCCCGCCACCTTGGTGCGCACCACGGCCGTGGCGCGGGCGTTGAGCGTGCCAATGGCCGACACCAGCACGCGCACGTCGCGCCGCTCGACGCGGCCGACCGACACCGGCTGCGCCTGCCCGCCACCGGCCCCCGGCGGCCCGCCGAATGGCCCCCCAGGCCCGCCGAAGCCGCCCGGGCCACGCGCCGCCGTGGTACTGGGCGTGCTGCGTTGCTGCCACCACACCGCGCCCCCCAAGGCCAGGGCCGCCGCCAGCAGCGCCAGGGGCAACGCCTTGCGCCCGCGCTGGCGCGCAGCAGAAAAGGGACGAAACGGACGCAGAGAAGAACAGGCAGCAGGCATGACGGCGGCAGTGCGGACACGAAAGCGCCAATGGTAGCCAGCGCCCGGCCCCCGGCACGGCAGCGCCGGCGCTTTTACCGCCGCTTTACCTCAACCCGGCACGGCCAGCACCAGGGCCGAGGCATCGGCGTGCAGCCACAGGCGTGCGCCCTCGGCCAGGCCGCTGCCGGCGGGTGCAAAGCCCACCATTTGCACGCCGGCATCGAGCTCGGCCGCGACCTCGTCGCCCGCCGGGCCGAGCGCCAGGCGCCGCACCCGGCCGGGCCAGCAGTTGCTGCTGCCCGGTGCCGGTGCCTGGGACTGCGCCTGCACCGCCGTCGCCTTGCACAGCGCCAGCAGCGCCAGGCCGGGCGCCAGGCCGAGCAGCTCGG
>JAJTBK010000017.1 GCA_021286965.1 Comamonadaceae bacterium
GCGGTGGTGGCCTCGGCGCCCCAGCACGAGCTGCCCCAAACCCTGGATGCCGCGCGGGAGGCCGCGGCTTTTGTGGCGCGCATCTTTGCCGAAACCCCGGTGTCCGACCCGGGCGCCGAGGCCGTCGAACCCGCGGCACCCGAACCCACCGCCGAGGAGCCGCCCGCCGCACCCGACCCCGTACCGGCAAGCTGGCCCCTGGAGGGCAGCAAGCCCCTGCAGGACCAGGAGGTGCTGGTGCTGGGCTTGGGCGCATCGGGCCTGGCCATGGCGCGCTGGTGTGCGCGCTGCGGTGCCCAGGTGACGGTGGCCGACACGCGCGAGGCCCCGCCGCAGCTGGCGCAATTGCGCGCCGAGCTGCCCCAGGTGCGTTTTGTGGCCGGAGCCTTTGATGCGAGCTTGCTCGACGGTGCGAACTTCAGCGCGGTGTACCGCTCGCCCGGCCTGGCTCCGCAAGTAATTGCTCCTGTTTTTGTAGCTGCTTGCGCCCATGGAATAAGCGTTGGAAGCGAAATTGACCTGTATTCTTCGGCCTTGCTCGCGCTGCGTGCCGCCCATGGCTACGCGCCTGCCGTGCTGGCCATCACCGGCACCAACGGCAAGACCACGGTGACCTCGCTCACCGGCAAGCTGGTGGCGCATGCGGGCAAGTCGGTGGCGGTGGCAGGCAACATCGGCCCCACGCTGCTGGATACCTTGGCCGAGCGCATCGACGCCGGCCAGTTGCCCGAGGCCTGGGTGCTGGAGCTGTCAAGCTTTCAGCTGGACGGCGTGCGCGGCTTCGAGCCCACGGCCGCAGCGGTGCTCAACGTCACGCAGGACCACCTGGACTGGCACGGCGACATGGCCGGCTACGCCGCGGCCAAGGCACGCATCTTTGGCGAGCAGGCGCTGATGGTGCTCAACCGCGACGATGCGCTGGTGATGCACATGCTGCCGCCGCCCGGCCGCCCGAAGGCGGCAGCAGCCCCCTTGGGGGGCAGCGCAGCGCACGCAGTGGCAAGCGTGGGGGCGCCGTCCATGCCGCCGCCAGTGAAGCAGAGGCTGCAAAAGCCGCAGCACCGCGCCCATGTGACCTTTGGCGCAGACATGCCGCAGCGTCCGGGCGATTTCGGTATCGAGGTCGTCAACGGCATGGCCTGGCTGGTGCGCGCGCAAGAGGCCGACGAAACCCTGCGCCGCAGCAAGAACGCCGAGGAGGAGCTGCACATCCAGCGCCTGATGCCCGCCGACGCCTTGCGTATCCGCGGGCGCCACAACGCCACCAATGCCCTGGCGGCACTGGCGCTGGCGCAGGCAGCGGGTTGCCCGCTCTCGGCCATGCTGTATGGCCTGCGCGAATACAGGGGCGAGCCGCACCGGGTCGAGCCGGTGGGCACGGTGAACGAGGTCGAATTCTTCGACGACAGCAAGGGCACGAATGTGGGTGCCACGGTGGCCGCCCTCAATGGGCTGGGGCCCGAGCGGCGCCTGGTCGTCATTCTGGGTGGCGACGGCAAAGGCCAGGACTTCAGCCCGCTGGCCGCGCCCATGGCGCGCTACGCCCGCGCGGCGGTGCTGATCGGGCGCGATGCACCGGCCATTCGCACCGCGCTGCAGGACACCGGCATTGCCTTGCACGACTGCGCCACGCTGCCCGATGCCGTGCACTGGGCCGCACAGCGTGCCCATGCGGGTGATGCGGTGCTGCTTTCGCCCGCCTGCGCCAGCCTGGACATGTTTCGCGACTATGCGCACCGTGCGCAGGTGTTTGTCGATACCGTGCAGGCTTTGGCGCAGGACGCAGGCCAGGACTTGGGAGGCGGCGTATGAGCAACGCGGCCACACGCACCCCAAGCAATCCATGGCAGCGCCTGACGCAGTGGCTGGGCAGCGCGCGCAGCCAGGCGGCCGATGTACTGCCCGTGCGCGTGGGCGGTACCGAGTACCGCCAGACCACGGCCACCCCCGCCAGCGTGCTGGGTTTTGACCAGGCCTTGCTGTGGGTGGTGGTGGCCCTGTTGTCCTGGGGGCTGGTGATGGTGTATTCGGCGTCCATCGCGCTGCCGGGTAACCCACGCTTTTCCAACTACGCGCCCACCCATTTCCTCACGCGCCACGCGTTCTACCTGGTGATGGGTTTCGTGGCGGCGCTGCTGGCGTTCCAGATGCCCATGCGCACCTGGGAGCGGCTGGCCCCCTGGCTCTTTGGGGCGGCCCTGCTGATGCTGGTCGTGGTGCTGGTGCCGGGGGTGGGCAAGGTCGTCAACGGGGCGCGGCGCTGGCTGGCGCTGGGGCCCATCAGCTTTCAGCCGTCGGAGCTGGCCAAGTTCGCTGTGCTCATCTACGCCGCCGACTACATGGTGCGCAAGATGGATGTGAAGGAGCGCTTCTTCCGCGCCGTGCTGCCCATGATGGGCGCCGTGGCGGTGGTGGGCGCGCTGCTGCTGGCCGAGCCCGACATGGGCGCCTTCATGGTGATCACCGTCATCGCCATGGGCATCCTGTTTTTGGGCGGGGTGAACATGCGCATGATGGTCGTGATCGGCGGCGCCCTGGTGTCGGCCTTCATGATGATCATCATCACCAGCCCCTGGCGGCGCGAGCGCATTTTTGCCTACCTCGATCCGTTCAGCGCCGATCACGCGCTGGGCAAGGGCTACCAGCTGTCGCATTCGCTCATCGCCATCGGGCGCGGCGAGATTTTTGGCGTCGGCCTGGGCGCGAGCGTGGAAAAACTGCACTGGCTGCCCGAAGCGCACACCGACTTCCTCATGGCCGTGATCGGCGAGGAGTTCGGTCTGGTGGGCGTGCTCACCCTGATCGTGCTCTTCTTCTGGCTCACGCGCCGCATCATGCAAATTGGCCGCCAGGCGATCGCGCTCGACCGTGTTTTTCCTGGCCTGGTGGCCCAGGGCGTGGCCGTGTGGCTGGGCTTTCAGGCCTTCATCAACATGGGCGTGAACCTGGGCGCACTGCCCACCAAGGGGCTGACGCTGCCGCTCATGAGCTTTGGCGGCTCGGCCATCCTCATGAACCTGGTGGCCCTGGCCGTGGTGCTGCGGGTGGACTATGAGAATAAGTTATTGATGAGGGGAGGCCGCGTATGACGCACATGAGCGCCGCACGGCCGCCCGAAGGCGCGAAGGCCCCCCTGGGGGGCAGCGAGGACACGCCAGTGCCGAGCGTGGGGGTCAAGGTGCATACCGCCCTCATCATGGCCGGCGGCACCGGCGGCCACATCTTCCCCGGCCTGGCGCTGGCGCGGGAGCTGCGCGCACGCGGCTGGCGCGTGCATTGGCTGGGTACGCCCGCCAGCATGGAGTCGCGCCTGGTGCCGCCCGAGGGCTTTGCCTTCGAGACGATTGATTTTTCCGGCGTGCGCGGCAAGGGGGGCAAAACCCTGGCGCTGCTGCCGTTCAAGCTGCTGCGCGCCTTCTGGCAGGCGCTGGCGGTGGTGCGCCGCGTGCGCCCGGACGTGGTCGTCGGCCTGGGCGGCTACGTCACCTTTCCCGGCGGCATGATGGCCGCCCTGGCGGGCAAGCCGCTGGTGCTGCACGAGCAGAACTCGGTCGCCGGCCTGGCCAACCGCGTGCTCGCCGGCGTGGCCGAGCGCATCTTCACCGCCTTTCCGGGCGTGCTCAAAAAAGGCCAGTGGGTGGGCAACCCGCTGCGCCGTGAATTCACCACGCAGGCGGCGCCGGCGGCGCGTTTTGCCGGGCGCAGCGGGCCGCTCAAGCTGTTGGTGGTGGGCGGCAGCCTGGGCGCCAAGGCGCTCAACGACATCGTGCCGCAGGCGCTGGCGCTGATGGCGCCGGCGCAGCGCCCGCAGGTCACGCACCAAAGCGGCGCGGCGCAGATCGCGGCGCTGCGCCAGAACTACGCCCAGGCCGGGGTGCAGGCCACGCTCACGCCCTTCATCGACGACACCGCCAGCGCCTTTGCCGAGGCCGACCTCATCGTCTGCCGCGCCGGCGCCAGCACCGTGACCGAGATCGCCGCCGTCGGCGCAGCCGCGCTGTTCGTACCCTTTCCGGCAGCGGTGGACGACCACCAGACGCACAACGCCCAATTCCTCGTCCAGGCCGGTGGCGGCTGGCTGTTGCAGCAGCGCGACTTGACGCCCGGGGGATTGGCCCAAATGCTACAAAATACGGAGCGCGCCGCGCTTTTGCAGCGCGCCGAACAAGCCAAAACCATGCAAAAAATTGAAGCCACGGCCGCCGTGGTGGCCGCCTGCGAGGAGTTGGCCCGATGAAACACGCCATCCACCACATCCATTTCGTCGGCCTGGGCGGCGCCGGCATGAGCGGCATCGCCGAGGTGCTGCACAACCTGGGCTACCGCATTTCGGGCTCCGACCTGGCCGACAGCAGCACGCTGCAGCGCCTGCAGGGCCTGGGCATTGCCACCCACATCGGCCACGACGCGGCCCATGTGCAGGGCGCAGACGCGGTCGTCACCTCGACGGCGGTGCAGGCCGACAACCCCGAGGTGCTGGCCGCGCGCGCGCGCAAGATTCCGGTGGTGCCGCGTGCGCTCATGCTCGCCGAGCTGATGCGCTTGAAGCGCGGCATCGCCATTGCCGGCACGCACGGCAAGACCACCACCACCAGCCTGGTCACCAGCGTGCTGGCCGAGGCCGGGCTCGATCCCACCTTCGTCATCGGCGGGCGCCTGAACAGCGCGGGCGCGAATGCGCGCCTGGGCCAGGGCGAGTACATCGTGGTCGAGGCCGACGAGTCCGACGCCTCGTTCCTGAACCTGCTGCCGGTGATGGCCGTCGTCACCAACATCGACGCCGACCATATGGAGACCTACGGCCACGACTTTGGCCGTTTGAAGCAGGCTTTCATCGACTTCCTGCACCGGATGCCGTTCTACGGCGCCGCCGTGCTGTGCGTGGACAACCCCGGCGTGCGCGCCATCCTGGGCGATCTCGCCCGCCCCGTGACCAGCTACGGTTTTTCCGAGGATGCGCAGGTGCGCGCCGTCCACCTGCGGGCCGACGCCGGGCGGATGCACTTCACCGTGCAGCGGCGCAACGGCATCACCTTGCCTGATTTGGAAGTGACGCTCAACCTTGCGGGCGAGCACAACGTGCTCAACGCCCTGGCCGCGATTGCCGTCGCCGCCGAGCTGGACATCCCCGACGCCGCGCTGCTGCGCGCCCTGGCCGGTTTTACCGGCGTCGGGCGGCGTTTTCAGCGCTACGGCAGTCACCCGGCGCAAGGCGGCGGCGTGTATGAGCTGATCGAAGACTACGGCCACCACCCGGTGGAGATGGCGGCTACCCTGGCGGCGGCGCGCGGCGCCTTTCCCGGGCGGCGCCTGGTGCTGGCCTTTCAGCCGCACCGCTACAGCCGCACGCGCGACTGCTTTGAGGACTTCGTCCAGGTGCTCGGCCGTGCCGACGCCGTGCTGCTGACCGAGGTGTACGCCGCTGGCGAGGCCCCCATCGTCGCCGCCGATGGCCGCGCCCTGGCGCGGGCCGTGCGCGTGGCCGGGCGCGTCGAGCCGCAGTTCATCGAGAACGTGGCCGAGCTGCCCCAGGCGCTCATTGCCAGCGTGCAGGGCGGCGACGTGGTGCTGTGCATGGGCGCGGGCTCCATCGGCGCCGTGCCCGGCAAGGTGGTGCAGCTGCTACAAAATAATGAGCTGCTCGCGCAAGCTGGGAGCGGGATATGAGCCAATTTGATCTAAAAATAGACGCTGCCAGCCTGGGCCGGGTGGCCGTGCTGCTGGGCGGGGACTCGTCCGAGCGCGAAATTTCCCTGATGTCCGGCCAGGGCGTGCTGCAGGCGCTGCGCGCGCGCGGCGTCGATGCCCATGCGTTTGACCCCGCGCAGCAGCCGCTGTGCGAATTGAAAAATCAGGGCTTTGCGCGCTGCTTCATCGCCCTGCATGGCCGCCACGGCGAAGATGGCGCGGTGCAAGGCGCGTTGGAGCTGCTGGG
>JAJTBK010000018.1 GCA_021286965.1 Comamonadaceae bacterium
AGGTGCCCTTGAGCTTGGACAGGCTCCTGTGCTGCAGGATTTTGGCCGGCAGGGGGTAGTCCTCGGCGAGCTTTTCCAGCACTTCTTCGTCGGTGCTGCGTGCGCCGGTGGCGGTTTTTTTCACCACCGGCATGGCCAGCTTGTCGAAGAAAATTTCGCCCAGCTGCTTGGGGCTGGCAAGGTTGAAGGGCTGGCCGGCGAGCTGGTAAGCCTCTTGCTCCAGCGCCACGATGCGCGCGCCCAGCTGCTGGCTTTGCGCCGCCAGCAGCTGCGCGTCGATGAGCACGCCGTTGCGTTCGATGCGAAACAGGGTGTCGCTGCTTGCCATCTCCAGGGCGTAGATGCGCGCCAGCCCGGCGTGCGCCTGCAGCAGCGGCCACAGCGCCTGGTGCACTTCGAGCGTCTGGTCGGCATCCTCGCAGGCGTAGGCGGCGGCCTGCGGCACGGCCACCTGGGCGAAGGGGATCTGGTGCACGCCCTTGCCGCACAGATCTTCGTAGTCGAGCCCCTTGCGCCCGGTGTGGCGCAGCGCCAAGCTGGCCAGATTGTGCGGTTTGTGTACTTCAAGCACGTAGCTTTGCAGCATGGTGTCGTGCACGTAGCCGCGCACCGTGATGCCGTGGTTGGCGAACACGTGGCGGTCGTACTTGCTGTGCTGGCCGAGCTTGGGGCGCGCCGCATCCTCCAGCCAGGGCGCCAGGCGTGCCAGCACCTGCTCGAGCGGCAGCTGCGCGGGCGCGTCCGGCCCGCTGTGCGCCAGCGGAATGTAGGCGGCCTCGCCCGGTTGCACACTGAAAGAGATGCCGACGATCTCGGCCCGCAGCGCGTCGAGCGAGGTGGTTTCGGTATCGAGCGCCACCAGCTCGGCACGCTGCAGGCGCGCCAGCCACTGGTCAAAGTCGGCCCAGTTGAGGATGGTGTCGTAGACCACGCTGCGCGCCTGCGCCACCTCGGCCACGGGGCTGGCGCTGTGGTCGGCGAACAGGTCGCCGCTTTCGCCGGGCAGGGCCGGTACCGGCGTCGGGGCGCTGGCCTGCAGCGCCTGCGCCAGGCCCTTGAAGCCGTATTTTTGATAAAAATCGGCCAAAGCGCCCGTCTGCTGTGCGCCAGCAGCTATCGAATCGAGAGCAGGCAGGCCCGCCACCTCGGCCCCCAGGTCGCAATCGGTCTTGATCGTCACCAACTGGCGAGCGGTGGGCAACCAGGCCAGGGCGGCGCGCAGGTTCTCGCCGGCGGCGCCCTTGACCTCGCCCGCGCGCACCATGAGGGCATCGAGGCTGCCAAACTCGGCCAGCCACTTGGCGGCGGTCTTGGGGCCGACTTTGTGTACGCCGGGCACGTTGTCCACGGCGTCGCCCACCAGGGCCTGGAAGTCGATCATCTGCGCCGGCGGCACGCCAAACTCGGCCGTCACCCCGGCGACGTCGCGGCGCTTGCCGTTCATGGTGTCGATGATGGTGATGCGCTCGCTCACGAGCTGGCTCAAGTCCTTGTCGCCGCTGGAGATGAGCACCTGCACGCCCTGCGCCGCCGCCTGCTGCGCCAGCGTGCCGATGACGTCGTCGGCCTCCACCCCGGGCACGGCCAGCACCGTCCAACCCAACAGGCGCACCACTTCATGGATGGGCGCGATCTGCGCGCGCAAATCGTCGGGCATGGGGCTGCGGTTGGCCTTGTACTCGGGGTAGAGGGCATCGCGAAAAGTCGGGCCGCTGGCGTCGAAGACGCACACCGCGTAGTCGGCCGGGTGCTCTTTTTGCAGCGCGGCCAGCATGTTGACCATGCCGCGAATGGCGCCCGTGGGCTGGCCGTCGGGCGCGCGCAGGTCGGGCATGGCGTGAAAGGCGCGGTACAGGTAGCTCGAACCATCGACCAGCACCAGTTTTTTGTCTTGGGTCATGCAGCGATTGTCCCAGGAAGGAAACCGCGCTGCCCAAGGCGGCGCCAGGGGCACAATAGCCCCCGTCCCGCCATCCTGGAAAACACCCATGAAACCCCTGCTCGCCCTCTTGCTCGCCGCTGCCTCCACCCTGGCCCTGGCCGAGCCCAATATGGACCAAGTGCCCAACGTGCTGCGCAAGCCCCTGTTGGGCAACGGTCTGCAAGCAGCACAAATGAACGACAAAGGCGTGCTGCGCCTGCAAATGGGCAAGCCCCAGGTCTCGGAGCTGGTGTACTCCAGCTTCATCTTCCACAGCATCTGCGCCGAGCAGTGGCGCCACCCCAAGGAATTCGCCCAGGCCGGGCTCACGCGCGTGGAGCTGCTCAACGCCGACTCCAGCCAGGGCTTTGCCTTTGACGCCAGCGGCGACGTGTGCGAACGCATGGGCCAGATGGGCCAGAAATACCGCGAGCTGATCGGCCCGCGCACCAGCGCCTGTAGCGCCAAAAGCTGCTAAACCGCGCCGGCGCAGCCAGCACCTACAATCGGCGCCTTATGCGCGCCTTCATTTCCCCCCTGCTGCTGCTGGCCTGCCTGGCCAGCGCTCCCGCCCTTGCCCAGAACCCGGGCAAAACTGCCCCACAAGGCACGCCAGACAAGCGCGAGCAGCTATCAAATAATGAGCAAGACCGGCGCCTCTCGAACCAGCGCGCCGAGCGCATCGAAGTCGAAGATGCCGGCAGCCGCGTCGATGAGCTGCGCATTGGTGGCCAAACCCAGAGCATCACGGTGCAGCCCAAAACCGGCG
>JAJTBK010000025.1 GCA_021286965.1 Comamonadaceae bacterium
GTGTAACGCGGCCCCTTCGGCGCCTCAGAACGTGTTCTCAGGTAGCGGCAATGCGTCGGCGTCGGTTACCCAGGCGCTTGGCGAGCACGGCGCCGGCGGCCATGGCAATGCCCAGGGCAATCGCCGGCTGGCGGTTGGAGAGCTCGCCCATGCGCAGTGCCGACAGGCTCCAGAGCTTGCTTGCGGCCGTGGCCTGCACGGTGGCGCTGCGCGGACGGTGCGAGAAGAATGCGCCCTCGCCGACCACCGAGCCGGCGGCCACCAGGGCCAGGCGCAGGCGCGCTTTCTCGTCCTCGTAGTGCACGCTCAGGCTGCCGCTTTCGATCAGGTACAGGGTGCGATCGGTGCTGCCCTGGCTGAACAGCACCTGGCTGGGCGCGAGCACGCAGGGCTGCAGATAGGGTGCGAGCAAGTCCCACTGCCCTGTGGCGAGCATGTTGGGGTTGAGGCTGTCTTCGGCGCTGGCCTCGGCAATGGCCTTGATGAGGCCCTGCAAATCGTATGAGGGGGCGGTGTGTGCGGTGGCAAGCATAGTGGGCCAAAGCTACCCCGGTTATCCGCCTGACACAAGTCTGACTTACCAGCCATTACACCTTGGGGCCGCGATTGCATGGCGATGCGGCAGCCGTCGCGTCATGCATTGCAGGCACAATGCGCGGCGTTTTGTTTTGCCTTGTTTGAATCATCTGTATGCCCCACTCTTTTTCTGCACGCCACGCCCTGGCCCTGGGAGCGCTGCTGCTGAGCACCGCTGCGTCGGCCGAAAACAACAGCCCCGCCACCGATTGGGCGGGCTGGACCATCGGCGTCTCGCCCTACACGCTGCATTATTCAGATGCCAAGAAAGAGCACGACTGGGAGCCGGACAACGAGAAGCATTCCTACGTCTGGCTGGTGCAGGCCGAAAAACGCCTGGACGCGCGCCATATTGCCGGCCTGGCGCTGTTCAGCAATTCGTTCGGGCAATTTACCCAATATGCGTATTACGGCTGGCAATTCCAGCCGTTGGACAGCCTGCCGGGCCTGTACGCCAAGGTGACGGCGGGTGTGATCCACGGCTACAAAGAGCCGTACCACAAGAAAATTCCGTTCAACCTCAAGAGCGGCTGGGGCCTGACGGCGATTCCAGCCATTGGCTACCAATTCACGCCCACCTGGGGCGCGCAGCTCAATATCCTGGGTAATGCCGGCCTGATGGCGCAGCTCAATTACACCCTGCGCTGACTATTTGCCAATACAGAAGCTGGAAAAGATCTCGCCCAGCAGGTCGTCGCTGCTGAATTCGCCGGTGATGCTGCACAGCTGGTGATGCGCCAGGCGCAGCTCCTCGGCCAGCAGATCGAGCGCCGGGCTGTCGGCGGTGAGCTCGGCCTGCGCCTGCCCCAGGTGCCGGGCCACGCCCTGCAGCGCCTGCAGGTGGCGTTCACGCGCGATGTACAGGCCCTCGGCCGTGCTTTGCCAGCCCGCCAGGCACAGCAGCTCCTGGCGCAACGCATCGAGCCCGGCGCCGGTGCGCGCCGACAGCGCCAACCCGGCTGCCGGCAGCGGCACGCCCGCAGCGTCGGCCTTGTTCCAGCAATCGAGCACCGGCACGCCAGCGGGCAGGCGCTGCGCCAGGTGGGCGGCGATGGCGGCGTCGGCAGCCGCATAGTCGGCGCTGGCGGCGCGCGTCAGGTCGTGCAGGAAAAGCACGGCGTCGGCACTGGCAATGGCGTCCCAGGCGCGCTCGATGCCGATTTGCTCGACCGCGTCGCTGCTCTCGCGCAGGCCGGCGGTGTCAATCACGTGCAGCGGCACGCCTTCGATCTGGATGGTTTGCTGCACCTTGTCGCGCGTGGTGCCGGCAATCGGCGTGACGATGGCCAGCTCGGCGCCGGCCAGGGCGTTGAGCAGCGAGCTTTTGCCGGCGTTGGGTTGGCCGGCGATCACCACCTTGATGCCTTCGCGCAGCAGCGCCCCCTGGCGCGCGTGCTGAAGCACCTGGGCCAGGCGGCTTTGCAGCTGCGCGAGCTGGCCGCGCGCGTCGGCCTGGTGCAGGAAGTCGATGTCCTCCTCGGGAAAGTCCAGCGTCGCCTCGACCAACATGCGCAGGTGCACGAGCGCGGCGCGCAGGCCCTCGATCTCCTGCGAGAACGCGCCGGCGAGCGAGCGCGCGGCGCTGCGCGCGGCGGCGCTGGTGCTGGCGTCGATCAGGTCGGCAATGGCCTCGGCCTGGGCCAGGTCGATCTTGCCGTTGAGGAAGGCGCGCTGCGTGAATTCGCCCGGCTGCGCCAGGCGCAGCGGCGGCAGCAGCGCCGGCGCCAGCTCCAGGCAGCGCGCCAGCAAGAGCTGCAGGACGACCGGGCCGCCGTGGGCCTGCAGTTCGAGCACATCTTCGCCGGTGTAGCTGTGCGGCGCCGGAAAGAACAGCGCCAGGCCCTGGTCGATGGCCTGGCCCTGGGCGTCGGCAAACGGCAGGTAATGCGCGTGGCGCGGCTGCAGCGCCCGCCCGCACAGCGCCTGCGCCAGCGGCGCCAGGCCGCGCCCGGACAGGCGCACGATGCCGACGGCGCCACGCCCGGGGGCGGTGGCGATGGCGGCGATGGGGTCTTGGTGCTGCGTCAGCATGGCGGCGATGTCTTCAATTTTGATAGCGACTCACGCTTGTTCGACAAGGGTTTGAGGCACAAAACCATCTCAAACCCTTGTCTGGCAAGCGCGAGCAGCTATGGTTTTTGCTGCTTACAAAGCACAACGGCCACTTACGTGGCCGTTGTGGCGGGGCTACCCGGGGCTTCGCCTTAGCGGAACTTGGGCAGGTTGAACTGCGGCGGCACGCCCATGCGGGTGTTGATGAGCCACTGCTGGGCGATGGACAGGATGTTGTTCGTCAACCAGTACAGCACCAGGCCGGCGGGGAAGAAGAAGAACATGACGCTGAACATCAACGGCATGACCCACATCATCTTGGCCTGCATCGGGTCCGGCGGCGCGGGGTTGAGCGCGGTTTGCAGCAGCGAGGACAGCGTCATCAAGAGCGGCAGGATGAAGTACGGGTCTTTCACCGACAGATCCTGCACCCAGCCGATCCAGGGGGCGTTGCGGATTTCAACCGAGGACAGCAGCACCCAGTACAGGGCGATGAAGACCGGGATCTGGATCACGATGGGCAGGCAGCCGCCCATGGGGTTGACCTTTTCCTCGCGGTAGATGCGCATCATCTCCTGCTGCATCTGCTGCGGCTTGTCCTTCAGGCGCTCGCGCAGCTCCTGGATGCGCGGGTTGATGGCCTTCATCTTGGCCATGCTGGCGTAGGCTTTGGCATTGAGCCAGTAGAAGGCGATCTTGAGCAGCAGCACCAGGCCGATGATGGACCAGCCCCAGTTGCCGAGCACGCCGTGGATCTTGTCGAGCAGCCAGTACAGCGGCTTGGCCAGGATGGTGAACATGCCGTAGTCCTTGACCAGCTCCAGGCCGGGGGTCAGGGCTTCGAGCGTTTTCTCCACCTGCGGGCCGGCGAACAGGCGCGCCTCCACGCTCTTGCTCTGGCCGGGGGCGATCTCGCCCACGCTGGTGATCATGCCGACGGCGTACAGGTTGTGCTCGACCTTGCGCATGAACAGCTCGCGCTGCACGCCATCGGCGAGCAGCCAGGCGCTGGCAAAGTAATGCTGCACCATGGCGACGTAGCCGTTGCTGGCGCTTTTCTCGTAGTCGGCCTTGCCTTCTTCAATCGCCTTGAACTCGACCTTCTGGTACTTCTTGGCCTCGGTATAGACCGCCGGCCCGGTGAAGGTGGAGTAGAACGACGATTCGCCCGCCGGCTTGCTGCCGTCGCGCACCAGCTGCAGGTACAGCTGCGGGCTCACCGGGCTGCTGCCGGTGTTGACGATCTCGTGGCGCACGCCAATGGCGTACGAGCCGCGCGTCAGGGTGAACACCTTCACCAGCTTGAGGCCGCCCAGATCGGGCGACTCAAAGCGCAGCGCCAGCTCGTTCTCGCCCTCGGCGAGCGCGCGCGGGCCGGGCTGCAGCGTCATCGGCGTCTTGTGCGTCGGGTAGGCACCGCCGATCAGGCCGGTCTGCGCCAGGTAGGTGTGCTGGCCGTTTTCGTCAAACAGCACGAAGGGCTGCGACTTGTCGGCCATGTCGCGCTCCTTGAGCATCTCGGCGTGCGCCAGCGTGGCGCCCTGGCTGTCAAAGCCCAGGCGCAGCACGTCGGTGCTGACGCTGACGATCTCACGCGGCGCGGCTGCCGGGGCAGCGCCGCCGTCCTGCGCCGGCGGCACGCCCGGTTGGCCCGGGGCGCTGGGCACGTCGGCCGCAGCCGCCGGGTCCGGCGCCGCAGACGCAGCCGGCGCACTGGCCGACTGCGAAGGGAAGAAGGTGGCATGGCGGCCGTTGTGCACCTGCCATTTGTCCCACAGCAAAACCATGGAAAAGCCAAAAATCACCCACAGGATGGTTCGGCGAATGTCGTTCATGAAGATTTCTTTGCGGACGGTGGTTGAGAGGAGGCCGGGGCCCGGCCCACAAGGCGCGAGAACAGCCGGGGCGGCGTTGCCGGCACGGGATCATGCCCGCCCGCGCACCAGGGATGGCAGCGCGCCAGGCGCGCTGCGGTCAGGTAGCTGCCGGCGCCCGCGCCATGCTGCTGCAGCGCCTGCAGGGCGTAGGCGCTGCAGGTGGGCTCGAAACGGCAGGCGCTGCCCAGCCAGGGACTGAGCAACAGGCGATAGCCGCGCACCAGGGCGATCAGCAGGCGCTGCATCACGGCCGGCTCCGGGGGTTACTGGCACGCGCCCACAGCTGCTGCAGCTCGGCACGCACCGCCAGGCGCAGCGGCTCGGACCAGGCACTGGGGTATTGCTTGCGGTCAAAGGCCAGGCGCAGGCGCACGACGAAGGCCGCTGCCGGCTGCGGCGGCGCCAGCTCTGCCGCCAGGGCATAGACCTGGCGCTTGATGCCGTTGCGCGTGACGGCACGGCGCGCCCAGCGCTTGGGCGCCATGGCGCCCATCCAAACACCGCCCAGATCACCGGCACCACCGGCAACGCCAAACAGAGCCTGCGGCCCCTGCGCATCAGGCAGGGAACCGGGCTCTGTGACGGGCAATACCAGGCGGTGCAGGGCGAAATGCGCGGTGCGGGAAACCACGCCCCCGGCCATGGCGGCCTGGAACTGTGCACGCGTTTTCAGCCTGTGCATGGCAGCTGCTTGCACGGGCGGCACGCCCGGTGGCTGGCCACCGGGCTGCGCGGCCATTAGACGGCCAGGCGCTTGCGGCCCTTGGCGCGGCGTGCGTTGATGACGGCGCGGCCGCCCTTGGTCTTCATGCGCACCAGGAAGCCGTGGGTACGGGCGCGGCGCGTCTTGGAGGGTTGGTAAGTACGTTTCATGGTGTCGTTCCTTGAGGGTTCAGTCGTTGCTGGCCGGCCCCGGCGCCGCCCTGGCGGTGTGCTTCTCGCGCGCATGTCGCCATGCGCCCAACGATCGGCCGGGTCATATCACCCTGAACACATTCAGGGAAACCCGCGATTCTCGCACCGACAATCGAGCATTGCAATACCCCCACAGGCCGATAAGGCGACACAATAGCCGGCCGCACGCCCCGCCGCGCACCGCTGCAGCTTGTGGATAAGCTCTTGAAAAGCTACAATCCGCAGCCCTTTTCGTTCCTCCTATCCACAATAAGAACACCCTTGCCATGACCGAGGAACCCCTCTCCCCCGCCCCCCTGCCGGACGATGGCGATGCCGCCATGGGCCTGTGGCTGGCCTGCGTCGAGCAGCTGGCGCAGGAGCTGCCCGAGCAGCAGTTCAACACCTGGATCAAGCCGCTGGCGGCACAGGTCGCCCCCGACCTCAGCCGCGTCACGCTGCAGGTTGCCAACCGTTTCAAGCTCGACTGGATCCGCACCCAGTACGCCAAGCGTATTGCTGCCGTGCTGGAGGCCCTGTATGGCCAGCCGGTGGTGGTGGAGTTAGCGATCGCTCAGCGCGCCAGCGTGGTGCGCACACAGGTACGCCCCCAGCCACCCTCGGCCGCGAGCGAGGGCGACAGCGCCCCCAGCCACCCGCTGCCGACCCCGGTGAGCGAGGAGGCCGCCCCCGCCACGCCACGTCCGCGCCTGAACCCGGCACTGACCTTCGACACCCTGGTCGAGGGTTCGGCCAACCGCATGGCACGCTCGGCGGCGATGCACGTCGCGGGCTCGCCCGGCCACATGTACAACCCCCTGTTCATCTACGGCGGCGTCGGCCTGGGCAAGACGCACTTGATGCACGCCGTCGGCAACCAGCTGCTGGCCGACAAGCCCGACGCCAAGGTTCTCTACATCCATGCCGAGCAGTTCGTCTCGGATGTGGTCAAGTCGTACCAAAGGCGCACTTTCGACGAATTCAAGGCGCGTTACCACTCGCTCGATCTGCTCTTGATCGACGACGTGCAATTCTTTGCCAACAAGGATCGCACCCAGGAGGAGTTCTTCAACGCCTTCGAGGCCCTGCTGGCCAAGAAGAGC
>JAJTBK010000052.1 GCA_021286965.1 Comamonadaceae bacterium
CAGCACCAGCACTACGAACAGCACCGAGGTGACGTAGAACGAACCCACCAGCCAGGCCAGGTTGACGAGCGCACCCAGGCCGAACTTGCCGATGGTGAAGGCGATGGCGCCAAACGCACCGATGGGCGCAGCCTTCATCACCAGGGCGACGAACTTGAACACCGGCGCCGTCAGCGCCTCCAGAAAATCGAGCACCGGCTGGCCGCGCTCGCCCGCCAGGGCGAGGGCAATGCCAAACAGCACCGCCACCAGCAGCACCTGCAGGATGTTGTCGCCGACGAAGGGGCTGACCAGGGTTTTCGGGATGATGTCCATGACGAAGCCCGTCAGCGTCATCTCGTGCGACTTGGCGACGTAGGACTTGACGGCGCTCTGGTCGAGGTCGGCGGGGTTGATGTTCATGCCCGCACCCGGCTGTACCACGTTCGCCACCACCATGCCCAGCACCAGTGCCAGCGAGGAGAAGAACAGGAAATAAGCCATGGCCTTGCCGAACACGCGGCCGACGGCGCTCAGTTGCGACATGCCGGCAATGCCGGTGACGATGGTGAGGAAAATCACCGGTGCGATCACCATCTTCACCAGCTTGATGAAGCCGTCGCCCAGGGGCTTGAGGGCCTCGCCGTAGCTGGGCTCGAAATGCCCGAGCAGCACCCCGAGGACGATCGCCACCACCACCTGAAAATACAGCTGGCGGTAAAACGGCAGGTGCAGCGTCGCGGGGGCGGGGGCCGCGTGGGCAGGAAGGGCGTGCATACAAAATCTCCAGGGGTTACAGGCGGCGCGCCGGCGCAGTGCAACGGGGCCGCGCCGTTTGTACTGCCGCCCCCTGCGGGTGCCGATAACCTATTGGTATTAGCCTGGAGCCGTCGCCCTGGGATGTGCCGCGCAAACCTAGGGAAAACACCTAAATGATCTTGGCACAACGCCACAAACTCTGGACCGTGCTCGCTCTCCTCGGGGGCATGGCGGCCAGCATGTTCCTTGCCGGCCATTGGGTGTGGCAGCGTTCGCTGCACGAAGAAAGCGCCAGCGTGCAGCGCCAGCTGGCGCTCTACGGCCAGGCGCTGGCGCAGCGCATCGACCGCTACCGCACCCTGCCCGAGGTACTGGCGCTGGACCTGCAGCTGCGCAGCGCCTTCAGCCATGCGCTGACGCCGGCTGAGGTGCAGGCGCTCAACCACAAACTCGAACAGGCCAACGGCGCCAGCCAGTCGTCCACGCTGACGCTGATCAACCGCGATGGCCTGGCCGTGGCGGCAAGCAACTGGCGCAGCAGCACCAGCAACGTCGGCAAGGACTACAGCTTTCGTCCCTACGTGCAGCAGGCGCTGGCGCAGGGGCGCGGCAGCTTCTACGGCATCGGCGTGACCACGGGCGAGCCGGGCTACTTTCTGTCGCAGGCCATCCAGGATGCACAGGGGCGCACGCTCGGGCTGGTGGCGATCAAGATCGCGCTGCAGGAGCTCGAACGCGAGTGGCTGCAGACGCCCGACATCGTCTTCGCCTCGGACGCGCACGGCGTCGTCTTCCTGGCCAGCCAGGACGCCTGGCGCTACCGCCTGCTGGCGCCGCTGGAGGCGGCCGGGCGCGCCGAACTCCAGGCCACGCGCCAGTACGCCGGCCAGGTGCTGCAGCCGCTGGCGTACCACGAGGACGAGCGCATGGACAACGGCGCGCGCCTGGTGCACGTGCAAGCCCCGGCCCTGCCCGCGCGCCTGTTGTGGCAAACCCAGCCCCTGCCGGGCACGCCCTGGCAGCTGCACCTGCTGCACACCACGCACAGCAGCTTGCTGCAAAGCCGCTGGGCAGCGGCCGCCGGTGCCGGCGCCTGGCTGGTGCTCGGCCTGCTGCTGCTGTTCGTGCGCCAGCGCCAGCGCCTGGCGGCCCAGCGCCAGCGCTTGGCGGCGCTGCGCCAGCGCAGCCGCCAGGAGCTCGAAGCGGTGCTGCACCAGCACGCGCAGGAGCTGCGCACGGCGCAGGCCGGCCTGGTGCAGGCCGCCCAGCAGGCCGATACCGGCCTCTCGCGCAACCTCGAACACCTGCCCCAGGGCGTGGTCATCGTCGATGCGGCGCTCAACCTCGTGGCCTGGAACGCGCGCTACGTGCAGCTGTTTCGCTACCCGCCCGAACTCATGCGCGTGGGCCAGCCGATCGAAGAGCTGCTGCGCCACAACGCGCGGCGCGGCCTGCTCGGGCCCGGGCCGCTGCAAGACTCCATCGTGCGGCGCCTGCAGCACCTGCGCAGCCGCACGCCGCACCTGCACGAGAGCGAGAAAGAAGATGGCACGGTGCTCGAAATCCGGGGCAACCCGCTGCCCGATGGCGGCTTCGTCACCAGCTACGCCGACATCACCAGCTACAAAAATGCCGCGCGCGAACTGCGCTCGCTGGCCGACGCCCTGGAGCAACGCGTGGCCGAGCGCACGCGCGACCTGGATGCCGCGCGCCACGAGGCCGAGCGCGCCAACCGCTCCAAGAGCCGCTTCGTCGCCGCCGCCGTGCACGATCTGCTGCAGCCGCTGAACGCGGCGCGCATGTTCACCTCGCTGCTGCGCAGCCACCTGCACGACGAGGCGGGCCGGCGCATGGCCGACAGCATCGACGGTGCGCTGGCGGCGCAGGACGCCATCCTGGGGAGCTTGCTGGACATCGCACGCATGGAGTCGGGCCAGCTCGAAGTGCACCTGCGTGACCTGCCCCTGGGCCCGCTGCTGCAGGTGCTGGCGCACAACTTTGGCGTGCTGGCGGCGCAGCGCGGCCTGCAGCTGGCCTGCGTGCCCACGCGCTGCGTGGTGCGCAGCGACGAAAACCTGCTGCGGCGCATCGTGCAGAACTACGTCTCCAACGCCATCCGCTACAGCCGCCAGGGGCGCATCGTCGTCGGCTGCCGGCGCGATGGCGCGCAGCACGTGCGCATCGAGGTGCATGACCAGGGTCCGGGTATTCCGGAGGCGCTGCAGGGCGAGATTTTTGAGGAGTTTCGCCGCCTGGACGAAGGCGGCGACGGTGACCGGGGCGCCGGCCTGGGCCTGGCCATCGTCGAGCGCCTGGGGCGCCTGCTCGGCCACGAGATCGGCCTGCGCTCGCAGCTCGGGCGCGGCAGCGTCTTCTGGGTGCGCGTGCCCCTGGGCGACGCTGCCGCCGTGCCGGCGCAGGCCGTGTTGCCGGCTGCGCCCGAGCCGGCGGACGATGCCCCCCTGCACGGCAGCAGCGCCTGGGTGATCGAGGACGACCCGCAGACCTGCGCCGCCACCCAGGCCTTGCTACAGCGCTGGGGCTGCGCCGTGCCGCTGGCGGCGGGTGCGCCGGAGGCCCTGGCCCTGGCCCAGGCGCAGCCCGGCCAGGCACCGCAGCTGGTGCTGCTGGACGTGCACCTGGGGCGCCACCACGGCCCGGACCTGTACGCCCTGCTGTGCCAGCGCTGGGGGCAGGAGCCCGCCGTCATTCTGGTGACGGCCGAGCGCGATGCCAGCCTGCGCCGCCAGGCGGCCGAGCGCGGTTGGGGCTTTCTTGCCAAGCCGGTGCGCGCGCCGGCGCTGCGCGCGCTGGTGAGCCAGACGTTGCTGCGGCTGCGCCAGGGTGGGCGCGGCGCGTAGCGGCACGCCATTGGCTATCATCGAACGCTTTTGCGCCCGCCCATGTCCGCTGGTCTGAACCTTGCCCAACTCCAAGCCGTGCACTACACCGAGGGCCCTTGCCTGGTGCTCGCGGGCGCGGGCTCGGGCAAGACGCGGGTCATCACGCACAAGATCGCGCACCTGATCGACAAGGGCCTGGCGCCCCGGCGCATTGCCGCCATTACCTTCACCAACAAGGCCGCCGCCGAGATGCGCGAGCGCGCCGCGCACCTGATCGGGCGCAAGGCCAAGGAGGTGCTGGTGTGCACCTTCCACGCCCTGGGCGTGCGCATGGTGCGCGAGGACGGCCATGTGCTGGGTTTGAAGCCCTCGTTCAGCATCCTGGACGCGGGCGACGTGACCAACATCCTCAAGGACTGCGCCGGCGGCACGACCGACCTGGCGACCGCGCGCCAGTGGCAGTTCCAGATCAGCGCCTGGAAGAACCAGGGCTGGAGCGCACGCAAGGCCCTGGCCATGGCGCAGGACGACCATGCGCGCAGCATCGCCTTGCTCATGCAGCGCTACGAGGAGCGCCTGACGGCCTACCAGAGCGTGGATTTTGACGACCTCATCGGCCTGCCCATGCAGCTTTTGAAAGGCCACCCCGAGGTGCGCGAGAAGTGGCAGCGCGTGCTCGGCCATGTGCTGGTCGATGAGTACCAGGACACCAACGCCACGCAGTACGCGCTGCTCAAATTTTTGGTCGGCGATGCCGCCCGCTTGACCGCCGTGGGCGACGACGACCAAAGCATCTACGGCTGGCGCGGCGCGACGCTGGACAACCTGAAAAAACTGCCCATCGACTTTCCGCAGCTCAAGGTCATCAAGCTCGAACAAAACTACCGCTCGACGTCTGCCATCTTGCGCGCGGCGAACAACGTCATCGGCCCCAACCCCAAGCTGTTTCCCAAAACCCTGTTCAGCGAACTGGGCGAGGGCGAGCCCGTGCGCGTGCAGGACTGCGACAACGAGGAGCACGAGGCCGAGCGCGCCGTGATGCGCATCCAAAGCCTGCGCGCCAGTGCCAACCCGCCGCCGGCGTGGAAGGACTTTGCCATCCTCTACCGCGCCAACCACCAGGCCAAGCCGTTCGAGAAGGCGCTGCGCAAGGCCAGCATTCCGTACAAAGTCTCGGGCGGCACGAGTTTTTTTGACCGCGCCGAAATCCGCGATCTGTGTGCCTGGTTTCGCCTGTGGGGCAACAACGATGACGATCCGGCCTTTTTGCGCGCCATCACCACGCCCAAGCGCGGCATCGGCCACACCACGCTGGCCAAGCTGGGCGAGTTTGCCAGCCAGCACAAGGAGAGCATGTTTGGCGCCCTGTTCAGCGCCATGCTGCCGGCCGTGGTCGGCAAGAAGGCGCTCGATGGCCTGCTTGAATTTGGCCGCCAGATCAACGACCTGCAATACCGCGCCCGCCAGAGCCTGGGGCACGAGGCGGCGCGCCAGTTCCTGACCGACTGGCTGCACGACATCGGCTACGAGCAATTCCTGTACGACAGCGAGGACAGCGAGGGCGTGGCCGCTGCGCGCTGGGGCAACGTGCTCGAATTTTGCGACTGGATGGCGCAGCGCGCCGGGGGGCAGATTCAGGACGCTGCCGGCACGACGCAGGAGCAGCCCGTCAAGAGCCTGCTCGAAGTGGCGCAGAACATCGCCCTGCTCTCCACCATCTCCGAGCGCGAGCAGGAGCAGGACATGGTCGTGCTCTCTACCCTGCACGCCAGCAAGGGGCTGGAGTGGCCGCACGTGCAGCTCGTGGGCGTGTGCGAGGGGATGCTGCCTTTCAAGCTCGATGACGACGAGGGCCGGCAGGAAAAAGTGACCGAAGACACCGCCGCGCGCCTGCAGGAAGAGCGCCGCCTGATGTACGTCGGCATCACGCGCGCGCAGCGCAGCCTGGTGGTGAGCTGGACGAAAAAACGCAAAAAAGGCCGCGAAGTGGTGGCCGTGCAGCCCAGCCGCTTCATTGCCGAGATGAAGCTCGACGCCGCCACCAGCCGCGAAGACCCGCGCGCCAAGCTGCGTGCGCTGCGCGAGGAGTTTGCAGCGCGCAAGGCGCAGGCCGATGCGGGGGCGGGCGGTGCTGGGGTTTAAGCGGCGCTGCGCCGCTGGCTGTGCGTGCGCAGCCAGGCGGCAAAGTCGTCCTCGCTGAGATCGCCGGCGGCGACGGCGAGCATGGTCAGGGTTGTGTCGGCTTGGCTGGCGTGCAGACGGTAGCCGTTGAGGTACAGAAACAAGCCGGTGGCCAGCAGCGCGGCCCGTTTGTTGCCGTCGATAAAGGGGTGGTTCTTGGCCACGCCCACGCCGTAGCTGGCCGCCAGGGCCGCATGGTCGGGGTTGCCGTAGGCCGCCAGGTTCTGGGGCCGGGCCAGGGCGGAATCGAGCAGCCCCTCGTCACGCATTCCCTGGCCGCCACCGTGTTCGGCCAGGCTTTCGGCGTGCAGCAGCCGCAGCGCTGGTTTGCTGATCCAGCGCCAGCTCATTTGGCCAACTCGTGGAAGGTGCTGCGGTATTCGTGCATGAAGGCACGTCCGGCGCTGATTTCTTCCTCCAGCGCTGGATCGTAGGGCGTGAGGATGAAGCCTTCGGGTGCTTCGGTCAGAAAGACGGTTTCACCCTTTTGTAGCTTGAGTCGGGTTAGCGCTTCTTTGGGCAGGATGACGCCGACAGAATTGCCGATCTGGGTCAGTTTGAGCTGGTGCATGGCGGCCTCGGGATGGCTGGATTGTTATTACGTTTGTAATACTAGCACCGCCTTCAAGGCCGTGCCAGCTGCGCCAGGGCGGCGCGCAGCTCGTGGCGCGAGAGCAGTTCGGTCAGCACCAGCGGCGCGCCGCCCGGCGCCTGCAGCGTGTACACCGGCACGCCGCTGCGCCCCAGGCGGGCGAGTTCGGCGGTGATGGCGGGGTCGCGCCGCGTCCAGTCGGCGCGCAGCAGGGCAACGCCGTGGGCGGCAAAGTCGGCCAGCACCTCGGGGTTGTGCAGGGTGGTTTGCTTGTTGACCTGGCAGGTCACGCACCAGGCGGCGGTGTAGTCCACGAACACCGGCTGGCCCTGGGCCAGCAGTTGCTCGGGCAGGCCCGGTTGCCAGGCTTGCCAGCCCGGCGCCGGGGTGCTGGCGCTGGCTTGCGGGGGCTGCAATTCAATGATTTTTGGGCCGCTCAGGCTGATCCACCAAGCGCTAGCAGCTATCGAAAGTGTAGCAAGGACGAGCCGCGTGCGCCCGCGCAGCGTCAGCGTCCAGGCCAGCAGGGCGACGAGCAGCAGCAGCGCCAGCAGGGCGCTGGCGCCGTCGATGCCGGTTTGCTGGCCCAGCACCCACAGCAGCCAGACCACGGTGGCAAACATGGGGAAGGCGAGGAAGCGGCGCAGCGTTTGCATCCACGCGCCCGGGCGCGGCAGGGCACGCGCCAGGGCCGGCCACCAGCTCGCCAGCAGGTAGGGCAGGGCCAGGCCCAGGCCGAGGGCGGCAAAAATGCCCAGCGCCTGGGGCGCGGGCAGCTGCGCCGTCAGGCCCAGGGAGGCGCCCATGAAAGGTGCGGTGCAGGGCGAGGCAATGGCGACGGCGAGCACGCCGGTAAAAAACGCGTCGAGTACCGGATGGCGCAGCTGCAGCCCGGCCAGGGAGCTGGGCAGCATCCGCCCGAATTCGTACAGCCCGGCCAGGTTCAGGCCGATGAGCGTGAACAGCAGCGCCAGTGCCGCGACCACGGCGGGCGACTGCAGCTGAAAGCCCCAGCCCACGGCCTCGCCAGCGGCGCGCAGCGCCAGCATCAGCGCCCCCAGCGCCAGGAACGAGGCCAGCACGCCGGCGGTGTAGGCCAGGCCGCTCATGCGGTGCAGGCGCTGGTCTTGCGCGTGGCGTGCAAAGCCGGCGACCTTGATCGCCAGCACCGGAAACACGCAGGGCATGAGGTTGAGGATCAGCCCGCCCAGCAGCGCCCCGCCCAGCGCCAGCAGCCAGCTGCCCAGGGGCGCGGCGGCGGGGGGCGTTGGGGCTGCTGGAACAGCGGCGTTGGCGCGCAGCGCCGCTTCGAGCGCGGGCGAGAGCGTGGCCGCAGGCGCCAGCGCCGGCCACGGGCCTTGTAGCGGCAGCTGTACGCGCCAGCCCTGCTCGCCCAGCGCCAGCAGCAGCGCCAGCGGTTCTGGGCTGGCGCTGCGCTCGGGGGAGATGGGCAGCTGCGCCGTCCAGACATCGCCCTGCCAGGACTGGGTGATGGCGCCGGCGTTGTGCAGCCAGCCCGCGTCTTCGGGAAACAGTGCCAGCTCCTGGCCGTGCAGCGCCGGCGGCAGGCCCTGCAGGCGCAGCTGCAGCCGCTGGCCGTCGTCGCTGAGGGTGGCCTGGCTGCCCGGGGCCAGGGGCAGGGGGCGGGGGTGTTGCGCCAGGGTGCGCTCAAACAGTGCCGCCGGGCTGGCAGTGCTGCCTTGCAGCGGCAGCTGCAGGCTGGACTGCCCTTCTTCGGGGATGCATTCCTGGCGGCACACCAGCCAGGAGGCGTGCAGCTGCACGTTCAGCGTGTGCGCCAGCGGCCCGGGGGCAAAGGCGGGGGTGACGGTGACGGGCACCGCCAGCAGCACCTGGCCTTCGTAGCCAAAGTTGACCAGTTTGCCCAGTGGCAGCTTGCGCGGCACGGGCCAGGCGATGTCGCCCACGTCCAGCCCGGCGGGCAGCTGCCACTGCAGCTGCGTCGGCAGGCCGGAATCGCCCGGGTTGTGCCAGTAGCTGTGCCAGTGCGGCTGGTGCTGCAGCAGCAGCCCGAGCCACAGCGGCTTGCCCGGGGCCACGCCGTCGGGCGCGTGCGCCACGAGTTCGGCCTGGACGTAGGGGGTGCGGACGCGGCTACTATCCTGCTGGGCCCCGGTTTTGAGGTTGATTTGTGCAGCAACGCCCGTGGATAAAGCGCTGGCAGCTATAAAAAAAAGAGCGCTCAGGAGGCGCAGGAAAAGGAGCGGGAAAGGGCGGTGCGGCATGTCGCAGGGTGGGAGCTGCGGTGGCCGGGTTTGGTTCCTGGCCTACTTTCTGCCCCGGCTGGCTTTTTTACGGATGCAGTAATAGTACGCGTTGCTGCCTTGCGGGTTGGGGTTGGGCAGCAGGCGTGCGTCGCGTGACAGCTGGGGTGCGTAGAGCTGGCTGCTGCCCAGGTGGTACAGGCGTTCGGCCTTGACCTCGATGCCCTCGTGGTAAATGCCTGCCGTCTCGCCGATCTCCATCTCGCTGGCGCTGGGCAGCTCTGCGCCCTGGCTTTGGCAGTAGCGGCTGGCGTTGTCGTACGAGACCATCAAATCCTGGTGGCTGGGTGCGGGCAGCAGCCACTCGCTGGCCGCCAGCGGGTTGCGGTAGGGCGCAAAGCGGGTGCCGTAAAAGTAGTGGAATACGTCCTGCGCCAGCGCTGCGCCCGCCTGCGAGGCCAGGGCGGTGACGGTAAAGCTCTGCGCGCTGCCGTCGTTGGTCTTCACCAAGGTGGCCGTGACCTGGATGGCGCTGCCCTCGGTGCGGGCGTAGGTCATGTACGCCAGCAGCGTCACCTGCCCGGCCTTGGCCTTGAGCTGGGCCAGGGCGTTGGCATCGAGCACGGCCGGGCGCTGCAGCTCGGCCGGGGTGATGCCGGCAAAGTCAAAACGCAGCTTGGGGCTGCGCAGGCGCGTGGCGCGGGTGAGGCGGTCGAGCTCGCTGATGAAGAGCACGTTCAGGCTGCGCCCGAGCTCGGCCAGGGCGGTGCGCTCGTGGTGCGCCTGCAGCTGATCGACGGCCTGCAGCGCGGCGACGATGGTGGCAGGGTCCTTGCCGCCGTGCAGCTCCTCGAATACCTTGCGGTCGGCGGCGTATTCGGCAAAGTCGGTGGCGCGGATCACCGGGATATTGGGCCAGACGATGAACTGCTGCTCCTGCGGATCACGAAAATCTGCTGCCCGCGCGCACAGTGGCAGCGCCAGCAACAGCAGCGCCAGACAGCGGACGAAACGGAACAACACAACAGGCATGGCGAGGCAAGGGCAGGGCGGTGGCGTCCATTGTGCCGCCCCGGCCACGCCCGCCAAGGGACAAGAAGGCGGCGCAAGAGGCGGCAATTTGGCGCACTGCGCCGGCCCGCCGGGCGCCGTTACCATTGCCGCATGACCGCAACC
>JAJTBK010000053.1 GCA_021286965.1 Comamonadaceae bacterium
GGGCCCATTTGGCTGTTTAGCCGTGCCGGTGGCGGCAGGGCGCTGCGCTGGCGCCACAGGACGTACACCTGGCCCATGTTGCGTTCGACCTGCGAGCGCTCCTCCACCGTGGTGCTGCCCAGGCGCAGGCGCCCGCGCACCTCGAAAAAGCTGCTGCCCACGCTCAGGGCGTTGCCATCAGGCAGGCTGACGTCGTGGCCCAGGGCCTGCTTGACCTCGTCGATGGAGCGAAAGTAGCGCGCGCCGCGCACCTGCACCAGCTTCAGGGCGCCGGCCTGGTCCAGGCCGTCGATGGCGGCCCACAGCACGTCGGCGCTGGCGGTGTTGACGTTCACCGGCGTGGCCTTGGGCAGCATGGTGACGTGCGGCGCGAGCAGCGCCACGCTCGCCGGCGACAGGCCGAGCCAGCCCAGCTGCTCGGCGCTGGCGGGCAGCAGCGGCGCATCCTGCTCGCTGCCTTGCTGGGCGCGGCGCAGGCCCTCGGTCAGCAGGGTCAGCTCCGCCGGTGGCAGGCCCAGGCGCTCGAACAGGCGCTCGAACTGGCGCTTGGCGACCTTGGACTGGGCTTCGCCCGGCAGCAGGTTGCGCAGGTTCAGGCGCGCCTGCAGATCGACGATCTGGCCGGAGAGGAAGGCGTCGGTGGTGTCCACGCTGGCGTCGTCCACCTGCACCGTGTTTTTCTCCGCTGCCAAAAAAGTGGACAGGCGCGCTTCTTCCAGCGGCACGGCCCAGGGTTCGTCCAGGTGGTCGGTGCCGCTGGCGCGGCCGTCCTCGACCAGGATCAGGCGCGACCAGTCGAGTGCGCCGAGCAAAATCCAGCCGGCTTGCGCGCGTGCGCGTTCGGCGGTTTCGACCTCGACGGCGCGCCACTGCTGCCACAGCGCGGCGGCGGCAAAGGAGGCCACCAGGGTGACGGTGAGCATGGCCGCGAGCAGTGCGGCGCCGCCTTGGCGCAACCGGGTCATGGCGTGCTCCGGGGGCTGACGGGGTTGAACCAGTCGCGCGTGAGCAGGCCGGCCGTGGCCTGACCGGGTGGCAGGGTCAGCTCCAGGCGGATGCCTTCGGGCACGCTGCTGCGGGCGGTGCTGGCCGGGGCGCTGGCGTTGTTGGCGCTCGATTGCGGGTTGCTCCAGGCGCCGCCCCGGTAGTACAGCAGGCGCCATTCCTGCAGCGGCAGCAGTGCCACCTCCTGCTGGCGCGCCTCGGCGCCGGGGTTGCGCGCCCACTGCGCCGCACTTTGCCAGGCCTGGTACCACTGCGTGCGCGTACGCAGCGGCGGCGATTGCCAGCGGAGCCACAGATTGACGCCATCGACGTTGCGCCGTGTCCAGGCGACGACGAGCGCGCCCGGGTCGGGGTAGACGCTGGCGCGGCGCGTCAGGCGCAGCACCTGGCCGTCCCAGTCCAGGGTGCTGGTGTGCTCCAGCGGCTGCAGCGCATCGAGGTCGGCGCTCCATTGCGCCAGGGCGGTTTGCAGCGTCAGGTGGGCATCGGCGCGGCTGCGCGTTTGCTCTTGCGCGCGCACCATGCCGTCCAGGCCGCGCCAGCTCAACAGCGCCAGCAGCGCCATGATGGCGATCGCCGTCATGAGCTCGATCAGGGTAAAGCCGCGCGCACGCGGCGGATGCCGGGTTGGCGCCATCTCAGTTGCGCCCCTGGATGGTGGACAGGCGCAGCACGGCGTAGCCCTCGGCGTTGAAGACCTGGGCATCGACGCGGCGGAACATCGGGTTCGGCGTCGGGCGCACGTGCAGCTGCAGGTCAAACGCCTGGCCGGCCTGCTCGCAGCGGCTGCTGCTGTCACCCACGGCGGGGAGCTGGCGCAGCAGGCGCAGGCCGACCAGGGCGTTGTCGGCACAGGACTGGGCCAGCAGTACCTCGCTTTGGCGCGCAGCGTTGTGCGTGAGGGCGCTCGTCGCCTGCAGCCCGGCGAGCAGGGCAATGGCCGTGATGGCCAGCGCCACCATGACCTCGACCAGGGTAAAGCCGGCCTGCCGCGTCATGGCGCTGCCCCGACGGTGAACGGGTGCAGGCCGTCGGTGCTGACCAGGATCTGGCGCTCGGGCTGGTCGGCCAGCGACAGCAGCACCTGCTGCGGCGGGATCAGGGGCTCGGGCCCGAGCAGCAATTCGCCCTGGCCCGGTGCGGTTTGGGCGGTGGTGGCGCTGTCGAGCCAGGCGCTGGGCAGCTGCGGCTCGGCCAGGCCCTCGAAACGAAAGCCGTGGCCCTGCAGGCGCCAGCGCACCGGCACGCCGCTGGCACGCGAGTGCGCGCGTGCCGCTTCGAGCAGGGCTGTCAGGCGCTCGCCCTCGCGCTCCAGGCGCGTGCTGGCGCTGTCGCGCAGGCTCAGGCTGACG
>JAJTBK010000061.1 GCA_021286965.1 Comamonadaceae bacterium
CGCATCAGCGCTGACTGGAATGAGCCGCGTGAGCGTGCAGACCTGGCCACCGTGCAAGCACATTGGCACTTCCCCCACGGCCTGCCCGTGGCCACACCCGCCTGGCGCAAACAGGCCGCCCGCTACGCCCGCAAGCTGCTGGAGTTAGCGCAGTCCCCCGCCAGCATGCAGGTGCTGCACGACCCGTTTGCCATGCATGTCTCGCGCCTGTGCCTGATGCTGGCCGACCACCACTATTCCAGCATCACGGACAAGGCACGCCGCCAGCCTTTTCTCAACGAGAGCTATCCGCTGGGCGCGAATACCATCGAAAATGATAGCTACTCGCGCTTGCCAGGCAAGCGTCCAGGCCCGGTTTCCAATCAAACCCTGGACGAACACCTGCTGGGCGTGCAGGCCCACGCCACGCTGGTGGCGCGCTCGCTGCCCAGCCTGGCGCAAAGCCTGCCCGCGCTGAAAAATCACAAGCCGCTCAAAAAACGCAGCGTCGACACCCGCTTTGCCTGGCAGGACAAAGCTGCCGACCTGGCCGCCAGCTTGCGCACCCAGGCGGCGGCGCAAGGCGCTTTCATCGTCAACATGGCCTCCACCGGTTGCGGCAAGACGCTGGCCAACGCCCGCGTGATGAACGCCCTGGCCGACCCGGCCACGGGGATGCGCTGCGCCTTTGCCATCGGGCTGCGCACGCTCACGCTGCAGACCGGACGCAGCTTTCAAAACGACCTGGGACTGAACGAAGAACAGCTCGCCATTCGGGTGGGCGGATCGGCCAGCCGCGCGCTGTTCGAATACTGGGAGCAGCAGGCCGAAGCCACCGGCTCCGCCTCGCGCCAGGAACTGCTGGACGAAGCCGGTGCCGTGCTCTTTGAAGGCAACGACCAGCACCCCCTGCTGCAGCGCCTGACCGACGATGCACAGGTGCGTGGCCTGATCGCCGCGCCCCTGCTGGCCTGCACCGTGGACCACCTGACACCCGCCACCGAAAGCCTGCGCGGTGGTCGCCAGATTGCGCCCATGCTGCGCCTTTTGAGCGGCGACCTAGTGCTGGACGAGCCCGACGACTTCGACATGGCCGACCTGCCCGCCCTCACGCGGCTGGTGCATTGGGCGGGCCTGCTGGGCAGCCGTGTGCTGCTGTCGTCCGCCACCTTGCCGCCCGCGCTGGTGGAAGGGCTCTTTCTGGCCTACCGTGCCGGGCGCGAGGTGTTCCAGCACCACCGCAGCGAACGCCCCCACGAGGCCGTCAACATCTGCTGCCTGTGGATCGACGAGTTCCACCAGACCGCGCAAGCCTGCGCCGACGGTGCCGTCTTCCGCGACGCCCACACGCCGTACGTGCAAAAGCGCGTGGCCCGGCTGGCACTGGCTGAAGTGCGGCGCTTGGCTCAAATCGCGACCTTGCCTGGCACCTGGGGCGGCATGAAAGAGCCCGAACGCCGCGCCGACTTTGCCCGCCTGGTGCTGGAGCAGGCGTGGCAGTTGCATCAGCAACCCCACAACAGCAGCACCGACCCTGTCAGCGGCAAATGCGTGAGCCTGGGCCTGATCCGCATGGCCAATATCGCCCCGTTGTACGACGTGGCGCTGGCCATCTACCAGCAAGGTGCGCCCGCGCCCGGCGTGCGCATCCATTTGTGCGTGTACCACTCGCAATACCCGCTGCTGCTGCGCTCGGCCATCGAGCGGCAGCTCGACACCCTGCTCAATCGCCGGGGCCAAGACGGCGCCGATCCGGCATTGCAGCGCCCGGCCTTGCGTGCGCTCATCGACGCCCACCCCGAGCCCCACCACCTGTTCATCGTGCTCGGCAGTCCCGTCACCGAAGTGGGGCGCGACCACGACTACGACTGGGCCGTGGTCGAGCCGTCCTCCATGCGCTCGCTCATCCAGCTCGCCGGGCGTGTGCGGCGGCATCGGGGCGCAGTGGTGGAGGGGGCCAACATGGTGGTGCTGGACAGTAATTTGCGAAACTTCAAAGCCTTGGACAAGGCAGCGTTTTGCCGGCCAGGATTTGAGCTCGATGACGCGCCCTTTAGCCTGAAATCGCACAGGATGCGAGATTTGTTGGCGCGAGAAATGCGGGATCAGACAACCTGGACCGTCGATGCCCAACCCCGCGTGGCGTTACCACCCGGGAAATTGTTTCCCAGTCGCCACCTTGTGGATTTGGAGCACGCCCGTATGCACGACGCCATGCTGCCCCGAACAACGCAAGCCAGTACAACACCTGTCTTGCGCGCTGTAAGCCTCCAGTGGGCCCACCCCGATCACCTATGGCTCACCGGCCTGCTGCCGCAATACCAGCGTTTCCGCCACGATGATATGCCGCGTGAAGACGTAGCGCTGCTGCCTGACGAGGATGAAGAAACTCTGCGGCTGCACCGCGTGGAAGACGGATCGCACCGGGGCGACAAGCTGTACGTGCCGGTGCATGAAAGCCTGTGTCACGAGGTGTCGCAGGCGCTACTGCAATCCCCCAGCGTTTCTCCCTGGCCGCAAGTCGATTTGATGAATGAGTTGACCGCCCTGGCCCAGACACAAGGCCTGTCGCTGCAGCAATGCGCCGAGCGCTATGCCATCGCCAGCTTGCCTCGCAGCCAGAATGGCTGGCTGTTCCACGAAGCCCTGGGCTTCACCACCAAGAAATGAGCCCATCAGGCCGGATGCAGCGCCATCGGGTGCACCGCCATCACCGCCGTCTGCAGCGCCTCGTCCAGCTCGGCCACGCGCAGGTCATAGGCCGTCTGCAGGTTCAGCCACGACTGCGCATCGCCGCCAAAGAAGCGGCTCAGGCGCAGGGCGGTATCGGCCGTGACGCCACGCCGCTCCAGCACGATGTCGTTGATGCGCGAGGCCGGCACATGCAGCTGCCGGGCCAGGGCGTTGGCGCTCATGTCCATGGGCTTGAGATAGTCCTCGCGCAGCACCTCGCCGGGGTGGACGGGGCGCATACCGTTTTTGAACATCTGTTTCACCTTCCTTTGAGCTGCCTAAGCGGCAGTAAGCAGCGCCTGAACGCCTCAGTGGTAATCCACAATCTCCACGTCGGCCACGCCTTTTTCCGTCCAGACAAAGCACACGCGCCATTGGTCGTTGATGCGGAGGCTGTGTTGGCCCTGGCGGTCGCCGCTGAGTAGCTCCAGCCGGTTGCCCGGCGGGCTGCGCAAGAAATCCAGGGTGGCCGCCGCATCTAGTTGGGCCAGCTTACGCTCCGCCACGCTCTGGATGTTGGCAAAGCGACGGCTCTTGCCGCTGGTGAACAAACGCTGCGTTTCCTGGCACTTGAAAGAGAGGATCGCCATGGGATGGAGGAGATTTTATAGCGTTTACCGTTATTCGGTATGCTGCCTATGCGGCAGTTAATGGAATGTGTGCAAACAAGCGACGCACATCATCTTCTGAGCTGTCTACTCGACAAAGCTACGCATATCATGGCATGGTGTGGCTCAATATGTAAAGGAGGAGCGATGGCATTACCACCTCAAATCGAAATGTCCTGGAAAAACGCAGTTGCGGTTTTCATCAGTGAACGTCTGAAAGCCAAGCTCGAAAAGCTCAAGGATGACGATCCCAAACGCCCTGAACTCCTCGCACAGCACGATCCCACCACATGGATCGCCGACGCATCCCGTCGAGTGACCCAAATCCAGGCCGTCACCCACTCCCTCAAGCCCATCCACCCCGACGCACGGGGTACCAACCTCTATGTGGAGCCTGCCAGCCTGCCGGCGCTGGCGGAACTCGGCAGCCACGCACTGGGCGAGCATTTTGTAGGCGACGTGGTGGGGAACGCCGCCGCGCTGGATGTGTACAAATTCCTCAAGCTGGAGGCGCATGGGCGGAGCCTCCTCGCCGCCCTGCTGGCGCAGGAGGCCGATGCCCTGGCCGTGCTGCACAGCGACCCGGCCCAAGCCCAGGTGCTGCGCGACGCCTTCGTGTCGCTGACCCAGCCACGCGCCGAAGGGCCCAGCAGCCACACCCTGGCCAAGCAACTCTATTGGCTGACCGGCGATGACCCGTGCACCGATGCGGACTACACCCTGCTGGCGCCGCTGTACGCGACATCGCTGGCCCATGCGGTATACGCCCAGGTGCAGGAAGACCGGTACGGCGAAGCCAATAACGCCGCACGCAAGGCCAAGCGCGAGCGCAAGGCGCACGACGGCGTGTTCCACGACTACCCCGGCCTGGCCGTGCAGAACATGGGCGGCACCAAGCCACAGAACATCAGCCAGCTCAACAGCGAGCGCCGGGGCATGAACTACCTACTCTCGTCCCTGCCGCCGCAGTGGCAGACCAGCGCCATGCGCCTGCCGGTGCAGGCCGGTTCGGTGTTTGACCGCCTGTTCATCGCCCGCCCCGAGGTGCGCCACACCGTGCGGGCCCTGCGGCAGTTTCTAGAGTCCGACCCCGAACCCAACCTGGCCACGCGCCAGCGCCGCGAAGCCCTGCTGGACACGCTGCTGGACGAACTGGTGTCGCTGGCTGCCGAGTTGCAGCAGCAGTTGCCGCCGGGGTGGAGCCTGGGCGACGACCGGTTTGAAAATCTGCACCGCAGCGAGCAACTCTGGCTCGACCCTTTGCGCGCCGAGCTGCCCGACCAGGCCACCTTTGCCCAGGAATGGTTGCGCATGGATTGGCCCGCCGACGTGGGCAAGCGCTTTGCCAACTGGCTGAACGCGCAACTGCGCGGCAAGCTGCCGCTGGGCGACGCCGAAGCGCGTGAATGGGCCAAGGTGCTGCTGGCCGATGAAGACGGCTTTCAGCAGCAACTGCGTTTCCTGCGTGACCGACTCGATGGTGTGACTACGGAGGTGGCGCCATGACGCAGCCCCAAGCCATCCTCGTCCTGCCCCACTTGCGCATCCAGAACGCCAACGCCATCGCCAGCCCGCTCACGCACGGCTTCCCGTCCATCACCGCCTTGACCGGGCTGATGTGGGCGCTGGAGCGCAAGTTGGCGCAGGCCGGCGTACCGCTGCGGCTGCAGGCCGTGGGCGTGGTGTGCCACCACCACCAGGAGCAGGTCACGCAGGGCTATGTGCGCAGCTTCAACCTGACGCGCAACCCTGTGGACAAGGACGGCAGCACCGCCGCCATCGTGGAAGAAGGCCGTATGCACTTGCAGATCACGCTGGTGCTGGCCGTATCAGAAAAACGGCCTCCCGGCACGCCCTCTGCGCTGGTGCAGGGCAACGATGCGCAACTGGTCGACTGGGCGCGGATCGCGGGCGACACCCTGGCCGGTATGCGCGTGGCAGGGGGCAGCGTACTGCCCTCGCGCCCCGTGCCGGGCAAGCGGGTACGGCCGTGGATGGCCATCGTGCCCGACGATCCCGAGGCCGCTGCCACCGCGTTCCGGCAATGGCGTCGGCAATGGCTGCCCGGCTTTGCCCTGGTAGGGCGCGACGGGCTGCTCGCCGAGCGCCTGCAGCACCTGCGCACCACCCAACCCGAGGCCACGGTGCTCGATGCCTGGTTGCACGCGGCCCGCTTCAATCACCAGCCCCTGCCGAGTGCTGACGGCAGCCCAGCGCCCGACGGCAAGGTGACCTGGGGCGACCCGCAGCGCCCCAAGGGTAGCGGCTGGGTGGTGCCCATCCCTGTCGGCTATGCCGCCCTGACCCCGGTGGCACACCCCGCAGGCGCGGTGCGCAACGCCCGCGATGCCGGCGTGCCGCTGCGCTTCGTGGAGTCGGTCTATTCGCTGGGCGAGTGGATCAGCCCGCACCGGCTGCACAGCCTGACCGAACTGCTGTGGCAGGCCGACACCGACGAGGCCCAGCAGGGCCTGTACCGCTGCCGCAGTGGCTACCGGCCCAGTCCGCAGCCGGACGATGGCGAGGCCCCTACATCAGAGGACTGGGACGACGCCGATGCCTACGACTACACCTGAGCAAGCCGGATCGCCCGCCACCCCTTCACGCACCCCATTCTTCAAGGATTGACACCATGACCGACAAACTCACCACCGCCTCCGTCCTGGCCTTCGAGCGCAAGCTCGATCCTTCCGACGCCGTGTTCCACGCTGGCCGCTGGGACGACCGCGCCCAGTCGCACGCCTGGTCGCCCGTGACCATCCGACCGAAGTCCGTGCGCGGCACCATCAGCAACCGGCTCAAGGCCAAGGATCAAGACCCCGCCAAGCTGGATGCGGCCATCGAGAACCCCAACCTGCAAACCGTGGACGTGGCCGCGCTGCCGCCGCAGGCCGACACGCTCAAGGTGCAGTTCACGCTGCGCGTGCTCGGTGGTGCGGGCACGCCATCGGCCTGCAACAGCGCGGCCTACCAGACCAAGCTGCGGGCCACCGTGCAGGGCTATGTGCAGCAGCACGGCTTTGGTGAGCTGGCCCGGCGCTACGCGGTCAATCTGGCCAATGGCCGCTTCCTGTGGCGCAACCGCGTGGGGGCTGAAAGCGTGGACGTGATCGTGGAGCACATGCAGGACGGCCAGGCCGTACATTCATGGTCTTTTGATGCTCTAGCGCTTAATACACGAGCGGTAGCAGCTATCAATAATGAAGTAGTCGAACTGGCAGAACTCGGTCAGGCCATCACCACCGGACTGGCCGGCACCGCGCATGTGCTGCTGCGGGTGACGGCTTTTGTGCGCCAGGGCGCGGGGCAAGAGGTGTTCCCGTCGCAAGAGCTGATTCTGGACAAGGGCAGCGCCGGCAAGAGCAAGACGTTGTACGCCGTGGGCGACGTGGCCGCCATCCACTCGCAAAAAATCGGCAACGCCGTCCGCACCATCGACACCTGGTACGAAGGCGCGGACGAACTGGGCCCGATTGCCGTCGAGCCCTACGGCTCCGTCACCACCCAGGGCAAGGCCTACCGCCAGCCCAAGCAGAAGCTGGACTTCTACACCCTGCTGGACAACTGGCTGCTGAAAGACCAGGTGCCGCCCGTGGAGCAGCAGCACTTTGTGATGGCCGTGCTCATCCGTGGTGGCGTGTTTGGCGATGCGAGCTGATCACCATGACCACGCACTACATCGACATCACCCTGCTGCCCGATCCCGAGTTCAGCCAAGCGCACCTGCTGGCGGCGCTGGTGGCCAAACTGCACCGGGTCCTGGTGCAGGGGCAAACCACCGACATCGGCGTGAGCTACCCGCAGCACGTCAACCAGCCCCAGGCCCGGCGTACCCTGGGCGCTGTGCTGCGCCTGCACGGCACGGCCGAGGCGCTGCAGCGCTTGATGGCGCAGGATTGGCTCAAGGGAATGCGCGACCACACCCAGGTGACCACGGCGTGCTCAGCGCCCGCCGATGCCCAGCACCGCACCGTGCGCCGGCGCCAGTTCAAGACCAACGCCGAGCGCCTGCGCCGCCGCCGAATGCAGCGCAAGGGCGAAACCGCCGAACAGGCCGCAGCCGCCATTCCCGACAGCGTGGAGCGCCGCCCCGACCTGCCGTTTGTGCAACTGCGCAGCAGCAGCACCGGGCAGCCGTTCTGCCTGTGTGTGGAGCACGAACCGCTGTTGCCCCAGCCCGTGTCCGGGACGTTCAATGCCTACGGATTGGCACACGAGGCCACGGTGCCGTGGTTTTGACCCGGCGGTCTCAACTCTGAAGTGCAACACCGCTGGCTGATATTCAATGAATGGTAGCGCTGCTTTTTTCGTCGATGGCCGCCATGAACTTCTGAAACGCCTGATAGGGCGAGTCCCAGTCCAACGTCTGTCTGGGCCGGTTGTTCATCAAGTCGGCAATGGAGTCCAGCGCCTCCTGGTCATGCACGCTCAGGTCGGTGCCCTGGGGCAAGAACTGGCGCAGCAGGCCATTGGTGTTCTCGCAGCTACCCTTTTGCCAAGGGCTGTGCGGATCGCAGAAGTACACGCGCATGCCCGTCGCAGCGGCCAGCTCCTTGTGCCGGGCCATCTCCTTGCCCTGGTCGTAGGTCAGCGTCTGGCGCATCGGCTCGGCGATCTGGCGCAACTTGTTGGTAAAGGCCGCCAACGCACTCTCTGCCGACGCATCAGGCATCTTGCACAGCAGCACCAGGCGCGTAGAGCGCTCCACCAGCACCCCCACCGCCGACTTGTTTCCCGCCCCCTTGATCAAATCGCCTTCCCAATGCCCCGGCATCAGGCGATCGTTAACCTCAGGAGGGCGTACATGAATGGAGACCATGTCGGGGATCTGGCCGCGCCTATCGGCTCCTGCGGCACGGGGGCGGCGCGTGCTCTTGCCCTGGCGCAGCAAGGCGATCAGCTGCTTGCGCAACTCACCCCGAGGGTAGGCGTAGATGGCGGTATAGATGCTCTCGTGCGATGTGTGCATGGACGGGTCGTTGGGATACATGCGCTTGAGTGTGCGGGCAATCTGTTGCGGCGACCAGCACCAACACAGCATGGTGCTGACCAGGTACCACAGGCAGCCATCGCCGTGCAGCTTGGGCAATGGGCGGGCATTGATGCGCCGCTGCGCGCTTTTGCGCTGCGCGGGCCCACTGGCGTAGCTGCCATCACAGCAGTTGCGCCGCAGCTCGCGGCTGATGGTGCTGGGGCTGCGCCCCTGCAGCGTGGCAATGGCCCGGATGCTCCAGCCCTGCTGGCGCAGCGACGCCAGTGTCATTCTCTCTTCAGGTTGCAAGTGCGTGTATCTCAGTCCCATCTGCGTACATTACCCGTTGTGAGGTGTTGCACTTCAGAGTTGAGACCGCCCGGT
>JAJTBK010000093.1 GCA_021286965.1 Comamonadaceae bacterium
AGGTGCAGTCGCTGGCCGAGAGCGTGCCCGACTCGGGCGGCGTGATCATGGTGCCCGCCTTCACCGGCCTGGGCGCGCCCTACTGGCAGCCGGACGCGCGCGGCACCATCACGGGCCTGACGCGCGGCAGTACCCTGGCACACATCGCCCGCGCCGCGCTCGAATCCATCGCCTACCAAAGCGCCGCCCTGCTCCAAGCCATGGCGCGCGACGCGGTGGCCGCCGGCAGCAGCCCGGTGAGCGAGCTGCGCGTCGATGGCGGCGCCTGCGTCAACGACCTGCTGATGCAGTTCCAGGCCGACCTGCTGGGCATCCCCGTGGTGCGCCCGGCCTGCATCGAGACCACCGCCCTGGGCGCGGCCTACCTGGCGGGCCTATCCTGCGGGCTGTACGCCAGCACCGAAGAAATCGCCCACCTCTGGCGCGCCGAGCGCCGCTTTCTGCCCACCCTGGCGCGCGAGCGCGCCGAGGAACTCATGGCGCACTGGGAACATGCAGTGCGGCAGACGACGCTGGCGCCGTAGCACAACGGCTGTCACTCCCCTCCCCCCGCCCGGGGGAGGGGTGGGGGGAGAGGGGGTATTGGCTTGCAGCACCATGCCTGTTCACCCCCTCTCCCCAACCCTCTCCCGCAAGGGGAGAGGGGGTGAAAACAGCGCCAGGCAAGCGTCAGGCGCTATCAAATTCATCGCGGTAAGCCGCTTTCAGCAGATAGCAGACAAAAAAACGCTGCGCCGTGACCAAGGGGCTTTGTGGGTTGAGGTTTTGAGAACAGACGTGATAATGCTCATCATGCCTGAGACGAAGCTTTACGACGAATCCCACAAAATTTCTGACAAACGTGGAAACGGGAGCCTGCGGCGAGAAGTCTGGGTTGACCCTCTTGGCAAGGTAGTCCGCTACAACCTCGCCTACATCAATCACAAGCTCCATGCCGGCGACAACGGACGGGTGGTGGGCTACGACAACGCCCATGGCTACCACCACAGGCATTACTTTGGCGTGGTGGAACCCATCGCCTTCGTTAGCTTCGAGGACATTGAGGAGCGATTTGAACAAGATTGGATTGCACTGAAAGGCCACCAATGACCCAGCTCACCATCACCACAGGAACGGAAGAAGATTTCTTTGCACGGGGCCGCCGCTTGGCCCAGGCGGCAGATCGCGGCCAAGCCATTGCGCAGGAGCGCGTCGTCAGCTTTGAAGACCCAGCGGATGTGGTCAAACTCATCACGGCAACCCGTTTGGCATTGTTTCGGGCCGTCAAGGAGGCGCCAGGCTCGATCACGGACATCGCCGCACGGCTGCACCGTGACCGCAGCGCGGTCAAGCGCGACCTCGATGAATTGGCGCAAGCCGGGCTGGTGACGATTGCAGACCGGGTACTGCCAGGCCATGGCCGCATGAAAGAGGTGCGCGCCACGGCCAGCCGCTTTCAGCTGATGGCAGAGGTGGCGTAAACCTTGCAAAAGAAGATGGCGGGCAAAAAAAACCGCAGCCCCGCCCTCTTTTGCCGCCCATAGGGGCGCCGTTTTGGTAGTCTGCGCCCACGTTTTTCTGGAGCACCGCAGACCATGGCCACCCCTTTCACCCTTGAGACTCCCATCGCCTTCATCGGCGGCGGCAACATGGCCAGCGCCATCATTGGCGGCCTGCTGCGCCGGGGCCTGCCAGCCGAGCGCATCGACGTCGTCGAGCCTTTTGCCGAGGCGCGTGCGGCGCTGCAGCGCCAGTACGGCATCCAGGCGCAGGCGCAGGCGGGCGCGCAGCTCGAACGCGCGCGCCTGGTGGTATGGGCCGTCAAGCCGCAAAACCTGCACGAGGCGGCGGCCCAGGTGGTGGCGCACACCCCGGGGGCGCTGCACCTGAGCGTGGCCGCCGGCGTGCGCTCGGCCAGCCTGGCGCAGTGGCTGGGCAGCGAGCGCATCGTGCGCGCCATGCCGAACACGCCAGCGCTCATCGGCCAGGGGATGACGGGGCTGTACGCGCGCCCGGCAGTCAGCCCGGCCGAGCGCAATCTGGTCGAGCAGGTGATCGCCACCACCGGCGCCCACCTGTGGGTGGAGGAAGAGGCGCTGCTCGACGCCGTGACGGCGCTCTCGGGCTCGGGCCCGGCCTATGTGTTTTATTTCCTCGAAGCCATGACGCAGGCGGGCGTGGACATGGGCCTGACGAGCGCGCAGGCGCACCAGCTG
>JAJTBK010000107.1 GCA_021286965.1 Comamonadaceae bacterium
GCTGCCATCCTTCCAGGCATCGTCAATGGCCTGCCTGCCCTGCTCGTAGCCCGCAGAGAACTTGGTTTCGTCTGCCCACTTTCCGGGCTGGAAGCCAGTGGCTTCGCCAATGGCATCCGTTGCCTTAGTGAACGGACGCGCGCCAGCAGCCAGCGCAAAGGGTAGATCAGCAAGGCCAGTGGCCATGCCCGGCAGGCGCTGCACGCCCACCTTGAGAGACTTTGCAAGGTCAGAGGCAAAGCCACCCTCCGGCTTGGCCGCAGGTAAATTAAACGCCTCCTCGTAACTCATGCTGCCACCTTTTTTGGCAGCGCCCGCAGCAGGGGTTTGTGCGTCAGGTTTCTTCAGCCCGAAGGCGTCCTCGTAGGAGATGGAGTCTTGTGCCATGGCGCGCACTCTCGCGCGCAACGCAAAAGATGTCGAACCCTATGCAGGGGATGTTCCAATGCGCTTGCGACAATACGCAACTTGCGTATACTTCGCCCATGAAAGCCGTATTTGTCGAACTGCCCGCATTCGCGCGCCACCGAGCGTCCTATCTGGACGACGAAGGGTTTCGCAGTCTTCAGGACGCGTTGATGAAGAACCCAACAACAGGCGACGTGATAGAAGGCACCGGTGGTTTGCGCAAGCTGCGCCATGGCGACGCACGCCGAGGAAAGGGCAAGCGCGGCGGCCTGCGCGTGATCTACTACTGGTGGGATGGTGGCCCGCAATTCTGGCTATTCACCCTGTATGACAAGGACGAAGTGAACGACCTGAGCCCCGATGAAAAAAAGGCGCTCAAAAACCTGCTGAAAGCAGAACTGGAGACACGCCGATGAGCAAGCGCAATCTATTTGCAGAACTGACCGAAGGCTTCGATGCCCTGGCAGACGCGCGCGCAGGCAAGCAAACGCTGCGCACGCACGAAGTACAGGCCCGGCCCGCCGTGGAAATCACCGCCGCCGAGCTACTGACACTGCGCGAGCGGCTGCACCTGTCTCGGCCAGTGTTCGCCAGCTACCTGCGCACCAACCCCCGCACCCTGGAGAATTGGGAGCAAGGCCGGGCCAAACCCAACGCCCAGGCAGCCGTGCTCATTCGCCTGGTGGAAAAATACCCAGACACCGTACAGCGGCTGGCCGCCGTGTAACCCCAGGATCACTTCACCAGGTCAAAGCCACTGCCGTTCCACGTCATGTCCCCATTTGGCGTCTTGTAGGTCTGGCCCTTGACCAAACTCCCCTCGGACGGCACAGCCGCATTGCCAGCCCTCATGTCCACCGCCGTACCTGAGTAGGGGTCTACGCGCCACAAACCGCCCTCGGTGGTCGATCCATCCATGTTCTTGATATTGGGCGAGAACTTGAATTCGTACTGCGGGTCTTGTTTCTGCCCAGAGAGGTCTCGAATACTGCGGGCGGCGGCGGCGCGCTCTGCATCCGTCTTGGCAGCGTCGTATTTCGCATAGATGGATTCCATGCGCTGTCCCCTGCGAATGTCAAACCCGCGCGCCTGCGCATCGAGCGCAAACTTGCTGCGATCAAGCGCATTGGATTGATCTGCGCGCTCATTCGCGCCCTGCTGGCGCATTTGCTCCGTGCCAAGGTGGCCGGCAAGAGAGCTATCCGACTGGTAGCGCGCAGTATCGGCCTGCTGGGCGTCGTGCATTTGCTGGTTGATGGAATTCTGCACGCCATCCATCCGCGCTTTGCGCTCGGCCATAGCGTCTGCCCGCTCGCGGCTATTGCGGAAAATCGTCGAGCCCACCGA
>JAJTBK010000117.1 GCA_021286965.1 Comamonadaceae bacterium
CTCGGGCGGCAGGGCCGGGCGCTCGGGGTCGCCCTGCACCAGGCGGAAGCGGTCCTTGGTGTCCTGCCAGAAGCGCTGGAAGGCAGGCTCCAGGTCGCCGTGCAGCACCACGGTGGCCTCGCCGCCCAGGTAGTCGAACACCGTGGCCGTGTCGTCAAAGAACAGCGGCAGGTAGTACTCGATGCCCGCCGTGGCAATGCCCTGGCCCATGTCCTTGTAGATGCGGCTCTTGGTCGGGTCGCCTTCGAGCAGCGCGCGCCAGCGGCTCCTGAAGTGCGTGCGCGCCGCCTCGTCCATGGGGAATTCGCGCCCGGGCAGCAGGCGCACCTCGGGCACGGGGTAGAGGCTGCGCTGGCTGTCGGGGTCGAAGGTGCGGATGGAGTCGATCTCGTCGTCGAACAAATCGACGCGGTAGGGCTGCAGCGAGCCCATGGGGAACAGGTCGATGAGCGAGCCGCGCACCGCGTATTCCCCCGGGCTGACCACCTGGCCCACGTGCGCGTAGCCCGCCAGCGTGAGCTGGGCGCGGAACTTGGCCTCGTCCAGGCGCTGGCCGGTTTTGAAGTGAAAGGTGTAGCCCGCCAAAAACGACGGCGGCGCCAGGCGGTACAGCGCCGTGGTGGCGGGCAGCAGCACCACGTCGGCGCCGCTGCCCTGGCCTTTTTGCGTAATCTGCCACAGCGTGGCCAGGCGCTCGCTGATCAAGTCCTGGTGCGGCGAGAACTGGTCGTAGGGCAGGGTTTCCCAGTCGGGGAACATGCAGCAGCGCAGGCCGGGGGCAAAGAAGGCGATTTCGTCCTGCAGGCGGCGGGCGTCGGCGGCGTCGGCGCAGACGATGGCGGTGGGGCGCTGGGCCTGGGCCTCGCGCCCGGCGAGCTGCGCCAGGTACAGGGCGTCGCTGCTGGAGACGGGACGGGAGGTGGAGAAACGGTGGCCGGGGGAGAGTTTGGGCAGTTGCATCAGGGCCGCGCCTAGTCGGTCGATCAATCGGGCAAGAGGAATTCCAAATTCTAAAATCCCCGCCATGCCATCGACCTGCCCCCCCCCTTTAACCTCCCCCACTGCACGGTTCTGGGCGCTGCTGCCCTGCGCGGGCACGGGCTCGCGTGCGCTCGCCCCCGGGGCCGCAGCCGATCTGCCCAAGCAGTACCAGCCCGTGGCGGGCCAGCCGCTGGTGCTGCATACGCTGGCAGCGTTCGCCCAGGTGGCGCGCATAGCGCGCACGCTGGTGGCGGTGGCGGCGGGCGATATCTTTTTGCAGAGCTACCCGCACCCGGGCTACGCCTGCGTGCCCTGCGGCGGGCCGACGCGGGCGGCCTCGGTGCTCGGCGGCCTGCGGGCGTTGGCGGATTGGGGCGCGCAGCCGCAAGACTGGGTGCTGGTGCACGATGCGGCGCGCTGCCTGATCCTGCCGGCGCAGATCGACGCCCTGATCGACGCCTGCCAGCACGACAGCGTCGGCGGCCTGCTGGGCTACCCGCTGGCCGACACGCTCAAAACCGCCATCGACGGCCCGGGTGGCGTGCGCGTGCTCTCCACCGTGGACCGCAGCAACAAGTGGCTGGCGCAAACGCCGCAGATGTTTCGCCTCGGGGCGCTGCAGCAGGCCATCGAGCGCGCCGGCGCGGCGGTGACGGACGAGGCCAGCGCCATCGAGGCCGCCGGCCTGCACCCGCGCCTGGTGCGCGGCGGGGCGCAGAACTTCAAGGTCACCTACCCCGAGGACTTCGATTTGGCCACCGCCGTGCTCATGCAGCGCGGCCACGGCGGCACGCTCGATCGCTTTGGCGCCGGACGCGGCCAGGCGGCGGGCGATGCGCACGGCAACCCGTTTTTTGCATAATTTTCGGCTGTAAGCCTTGCTGGGCAAGCGCGAGCAGCTCCTTTTTTGAGAGCAAATCATGAACCTGAGAATTGGTGAAGGCTGGGACGTCCACGCCCTGGTGCCCGGCCGCGCCCTGGTGCTCGGCGGCGTGACGGTGCCGCACAGCGCCGGCCTGCTGGGCCATTCCGATGCCGACGTGCTCTTGCACGCCATCACCGACGCGCTGCTGGGCGCCGCCGCCCTGGGCGACATCGGCACGCATTTCCCTGACAGCGACGCGCAGTTTCGCGGTGCCGACTCCATGGCCCTGCTGACCGAGGCGCTGCGCCGCGTGCGCGCCGCCGGCTGGCAGGTGGGCAATATCGACAGCACCATCGTCGCCCAGGCACCGCGCCTGGCGGCGCACATCCCGGCCATGCGCGCGCGCATCAGCGCCGCGCTGGGGCTGGAGTTGGGGCAGATCAACATCAAGGCCAAGACGGCCGAGCGCCTGGGCCCGGTGGGGCAGGGCGCGGCCATCGAGGCGCGCGCCGTAGCGCTGTTGGTGGCAACCCCATGAGAGGAAAAAGCCTGCGTACTTAACATCTGGCGGCCGGGGCGGTGTGCGCCCTGCCTGCGCCGCCTGTCATGGCCCTGACACGGCGGGTTTTTACAGTGGTTTTTTTGCCTTCTGTTTTGCACCTATGACCGCCATCGACCGTCGTCAGTTTCTCAAGTTCTCCTCCTTCTTCACCAGTAGCACGGCTGTGCTGGGCCTGGGTGCGGGCCTGGCCGGCTGCGGCGGCGGCAGCAGCGACGGCGATGCCGGCGGGGCCTGGAAGTTTCCGCAGAGCATCGCCTCGGCCGACCCGCGCCCGGACAGCATCGTGCTCTGGACGCGGGTGGTGCCGGCAGCGTTCTCCGATACCACTGCGCTTGCCAGCGGCAGCGATGCGCCGCTGCGCCTGTGCGTCACGGCAGCCGACAACGAGGCCCTGCTGGGCGGCAACCAGGCACTCACCGGAGCCTTGGTGGCCGACGTGGCCCTGACGGCCTACGGCGCCTACGACGGTACGGTGCGCCACAAGCTCACCGGCCTGGCCGCCGGGCGCACCTACTACTACCAGTTCAGCGCTGGCGGCCAGCGCTCGCGCGTCGGGCGTTTCAAGACCGCACCGGCGGCCGACAGCGACCTGGCGCAGCTGCGCTTTGCCTGCTTCACCTGCCAGGACTGGAGCGTGAACCACTGGGCCGCCTACGAGCACCTGCTGAGCGACGCACCGGTCGATTTCTTCCTGCACCTGGGCGACTACATCTACGAAACCGTGGGCGCCGACTTCCAGAAGGGCCAGGTCGAGGCGCGCCACACACCGCTGCAGCTGCCCGATGGCAGCTTCGTCAGCGGCACCAGCGGCGCACGCTACGCCAGCTCGCTCAACGATTACCGCTATCTGTACAAGCAGTACCGCAGCGACGCGCGCCTGCAGGCCGTGCACGAGCGCTTTGCCATGATCGCCATCTGGGACGACCACGAGTTTTCCGACGACTGCTGGCAGGACGCGCAAACCTACGACAAGGGCAGCTACGACGCCGCCACCGGCCAGGGCGACAACGTGCACCAGAGCGCGCGCCGCATCGGCGCCAACCGCGCCTGGTACGAATTCATGCCCGCCGACGTGCGCTTTGACGCCAGCAGCAACAACATCTTCAACATCCAGATCTACCGCGACTTCACCTTTGGCAAGCTCGCACACCTGGTGATGACCGACGAGCGCCTGTACCGCAGCGACCACGTCGTGCCCGAGGCCATGATTGGCGGCAGCATTGGCGCGCGCTACATGGTGCCGCAGGGCCTGCTCGCGGGGCTGGAGGCGCAAAAAATCGCCGCTGCCGGCAACAGCCTGGACAAAACCTCCATGCTCGGCGGCACCCAGCGCGCCTGGTGGAAGAGCCAGATGCAGGCGGGCAGCCGCTGGAAGCTCTGGGGCAACGAGGTCTCGCTGCTGCGCATGGGCATCAACGGCACCGACGCCATGGCCGCACTCCTGGCCCTGAACGCCATGCCCGCCCTGGCCGCCAGCATTGCCAGCACCGCTGCCAGCAGCACGGGCGGCAACGTGGCCCTGGCCGCTGCCGTGGTGGCCGCCAGCACCGCCGGTGCCAGCCAGGCGGTGGCAGTGGCGGCGGCGCAGGCCGTGGCCGCCGCAGAAGCGGCCCAGCGCCCGGCGGCGGCGCAAGGCGCGGGTTTGAACGCAGCCCAGGCGCAGGTGGTGGCAGCGGCCTACGGCGCTGCCCTGGCAGCGCAGGCAGCGGGCGCGCAGGCGCAGGCCGGGGCTGGCGCGCAGGCCATTGCCGTGGGCTGGATCCAGCCCGACATTCGCCAGAACAAGGCGCAGTCGCGCTTCGTCGTCGAATCGGGCAAGGCGGCGGCGCTGGGCTTGTTCTTCCAGAACTTCATCCTCAACGCCGACCAGTGGGACGGCTACAACGCCGAACGCAAGGAGCTGATGCGCTTTCTGGCCGACAACGCCATTGGCAACGTCGTGGCGCTCACGGGCGACATCCACTCCTTCTTTGCCGGCACCGTCAGCACCGACTTCGACGCCGCCGGTGGCGGCCAGCCGGTGATGGTTGATCTGGTCACGGCCGGGGTCAGTTCGGACTCGTTTTTTACCTACCTCAAGGACCAGGTGGGCAGCCTGTCGAGCGATCTGGCGCCGCTGGTGTACTACCCGCTCGACATTGCCACCGGCACGCAGTGGGGCACGGTGCGCATCAACGTCAACCTGCTGGACTACACCATGGGCGCGGCGCGGCGCCTGACGGTCGATGACCTGGCCGAGCAGGTGCGCGTGCAGGTGCGCGCGGCCCTGGCCCAGGCGGGCGTGCCGGCGGCGCAGCTCGATGCCCTGGCGGCGCAGCTGCTGCCGGCGCTCAAGGCCGATACGCGCTTCAACACCGATTTGCTGCTCTTGGCGCAGCAGCTCGCCGGGCTCAACTCCAACCCCTGGATCAAGTACTGCTGCACCGACGCCCAGGGCTATATGGTGGTTACCGTGACCCCCGATGCCCTGACCAGCGAGCAGCGCCAGGTGCACCGCCTGGTGGGCACGCAGGCGCCCCAGGGCCAGGTGCTGGCGCGCGTGACCAAGGCGCGGGTGGCCCAGGGCGTGGTGGGGGTGAACCTGGTCTGAGCGGCCTTTATGCGCCGCGTGCCGGGCGCGGCGGCAGGTGGCGCTTGACCTGCGGGCGCTGCAGGCGCTGCACCGGGTCTTCGCCCTTGGCCAGGTCGCGCCCGCGTTCGAGCTGAATGTGCGCGGCCAGGCCGCCGGAGCTGGAGTTGGCCAGGGCGAACAGGCCGCCCATGCGCTGCACCGTCTTATCGACGATCGACAGCCCCAGCCCGGCGCCGGCGGCGGCGGTGCGCGCCGTGTCGCCACGGAAAAACGGTTTGGTCAGGCTTGCCAGCTGCTCGGGCGGCACGCCCTTGCCCCAGTCGCGGATCTTGATCAGCACCCAGTTCTCGCGTGCCTTGGCGGCGATATCGACGCGGGTGACGTCGGTGTCGGGCGTCTTGCCGTAGCGGCGCGCGTTCTCCAGCAGGTTGGAGATGACGCGCGCGAGCTCGACCTCGTCGGCCATCACCATCAGGTCTTCGGGCACGTGCATGGTGATCTGCAGCTCGCGGTGATCCTGCACGGCGTACACGCAGGAGGCGACGACGGCGTGCAGGTTCACCGGCGTGAGCGTGACGTGCTCGGGGCGGGCGTAGTCGAGGAATTTGTCGATGATGGCATCGAGCTGCACGATGTCGGCCACCATGTGCTCGCGCGCCACGTCGTCGGTCACGCTCATCTCGGTCTCCAGGCGCAGGCGTGCCAGCGGCGTGCGCAGGTCGTGCGAGATGCCGGCAATCATCACCGCGCGGTCTTGTTCGAGCTTGGCCAGGCGCTGCGCCATGCGGTTGAAGCCGATGTTGACCTCGCGGATTTCGCTCGTGGCCACGCCCTCGTCGAGGTGGCTGGCGGCAAAGTCGCCCTGGTGCAGGCGGCTGGTGGCGTTGGAGATTTGCTTGAGCGGCTGGTTGATGAGGCCGGCAATCACCGCCGCCCCGACGAGCGACAGCACCGTTGCCGTTGCCAGCCAGACGAGCCAGGTCTTGCCGCCGGCCGGGCTCAGGCGCGAGCTGTCGATGCGCAGCCAATTGGCGTCGTCGTTGATGGTAAAGCCGATCCACAGCCCTTCCTGGCCGTTGACGCTGGCGGCAATCACCGTGCCCGGGCCCAGGCGGTGGGTGAGCTGCTCGGCCAGGCGCTCGCCCAGGTCGCTGCGCTCCAGGGCGGTGAAGCGGTCGCCGGGTTCGCGCGGCTGGATGCGCAGGCCCTCCTGGTCGGCCATGGTCTTGAGCAGCGTCAGGCGGGCGATCGGATCGGCGCTTTGCAGCGCCGTGCGGCTGAGGTTAACGAGCGAGGCCAGCTGCTGTGCGGTGTGCAGCGCGCGCGGCTCGAACTCGAAGGCGCGCAGGGTCTGCATCCACGCCAGCACCGAGCCCACCAGCAGCAGGGCGAGCAGAAAGAAGGTGCGCCAAAACAGGTTCAGCGCCACGCGCGAGGGTGGTGCCGGGGGGTACTGCGGCGGCTCCAGCGGCGCCGGGCTGCTGACTTCGGTGCCGTCGTCCGGGGTGGCGGTGCTCATGGGGAAATTGGTTGAGGGAGTGAAAAAAGACTGTGCTCGGGGCCTGCACGGGGGTATTTTGCCGGACATGCTTATCCACACGTTCTCAGGTGCGCGGGCGGCGCAGGCGCAGCGCACCATCGAGCACCAGCAGCGCCACGGCGGCAAAAATCGGCCCGTAGGTGGGCCACTGCGCCGGGGCGATGCGCTCGCCCAGGGCCAGTGCCACCAGGGCCAGCAGCACCGGCTCGACGTAGCTCAGCAGCCCGAACAACCCCAGTGGCAGCAGGCGGCTCGCTGCCATGTACAGCGCCAGCGCCACGGCGCTGACCAGGCCCAGCACCGGCACCAGCAGCCACAGGTGGGGCTGGCCGGCCAGCAGCACCAGAGCCGATGGCGCACGCAGCACAAACCACAGCGCTGCCGGCAGCAGCAGTGCCATGTCCAGCCAATGCCCGGCCAGGTGGTCGCTGCGCAGCTGGCGGCGCAGCACGAAGTAGGCGGTGTAGCCCAGCGCCACGAGCCAGGTTTCCCACGACATGCCGCCTGCGCGCAGCAACTCATGCGCCACGCCCAGGGCGGCCAGCGCCGTCGCCAGCCACTGCAGGCGCGAGAGCTGTTCACGGTACAGCAGGCGCCCGGCGAGCACCATCGCCAGTGGCAGCAAAAAATAGCCCAGCGACACCGGCAGCGCCCGCCCCTGCAGCGGCGCCCACAAAAACAGCCACAGCTGCACTCCGAGCAGGGCCGCGCTCAGCAGCAGCAGCCAGGCCAGCCTGGCCTGGCTGCGCGCCTGTGCGAGCAGAGCGCGCAGTGCTGGCACCTCGCCGCGCCAGCGCAGCAGGAGGCTGGTAAAAGGCAGGGTCATGAGCACGCGCCAGCCAAAAATCTGCTCCCCGTCCAGCGGCACGAGCAGGGGCGCGAGGTAGTACAGGGCGCCAAACAGCACTGATGCGAGCACGGAGGCGGCAAGACCTTGGAGCATGGGGTTTTCTTTCTGGAAGCCGGCGATTGTCGGCCCGGAAGTGGGGAGCTGGCTCCAAAACCCGTCCCCGCCCCCCTTGCGCCAGCGGGCGACTGGCCTATAATCATATAAAAGCACGATCGTTCGTTTTTGGTGTGCTGCAGAAAATGTCACCCAGGTGGCAGATTTTGCTGCGGTGCGGCATAGAATGTTCCAGTTTACGTAAACGTCAATTCAACAACCCTTCAAACCCCTAGGAGCCGCTGCCATGAAGGTTTTGGTCGCAGTCAAGCGCGTGGTCGACTACAACGTGAAAGTCCGCGTCAATTCGGACAACACGGGCGTGGACATCGCCAACGTCAAGATGAGCATGAACCCCTTCGACGAAATCGCCGTCGAAGAGGCCGGGCGCCTGAAAGAAAAGGGCCTGGTGACCGAGATCGTCGCCGTCTCCTGCGGCGTGGACAAGTGCCAGGAAACCCTGCGCACCGCCATGGCCATCGGTGCCGACCGTGGCATCCTGGTCGAGACCGACGCCGAGCTGCAGCCCCTGGCCGTGGCCAAGCTGCTCAAGGCCGTGGTCGATAAAGAGCAGCCCAGCCTCATCATCCTGGGCAAGCAGGCGATCGACGACGACGCCAACCAGGTCGGCCAGATGCTCGCCGCCCTGGGCGACCTGCCGCAAGCCACCTTCGCCTCCAAGGTCGAGCTCGCTGCCGACAAGGCCAGCGTGACGCGTGAAGTCGATGGCGGCCTGGAGACCGTGGCCCTGGCCCTGCCAGCCGTGGTCACCACCGACCTGCGCCTGAACGAGCCGCGCTACGTCACCCTGCCCAACATCATGAAGGCGAAGAAGAAGCCGCTGGAGACCGTCAAGCCCGCCGACCTGGGCGTGGACGTGGCCCCGCGCCTCAAGACCCTGAAGGTGGCTGAGCCCGCCAAGCGCGGCGCCGGCGTCAAGGTGCCCGACGTCGCCACCCTGGTGGCCAAGCTCAAGAACGAAGCCAAAGTCATCTAAGGCGCCAAGGAGTAAAGAACATGACCGCACTCGTTATTGCTGAACACGACAACGCCTCGCTGAAGGCGGCCACGCTCAACACCGTCACCGCCGCCCTGGCTTGCGGTGGCGATGTGCACGTGCTCGTCGCCGGTGAAGGCGCAGCCGCTGCCGCCCAGGCCGCCGCCCAGATCGCTGGCGTGGCCAAGGTGCTGCACGCCGATGGCGCTGCCCTCAAGGACGGCCTGGCCGAAGCCCTGGCCGCCCAGGTGCTGGCCGTGGCTGGTAACTACAGCCACATCCTGTTCCCGGCGACCGCCAGCGGCAAGAACGTGGCCCCGCGCGTGGCTGCCAAGCTCGACGTGGCGCAAATTTCCGACATCACCAAGGTCGTCGCCGCCGACACCTTCGAGCGCCCGATCTACGCCGGCAACGCCATCGCCACCGTGCAGTCCAGCGATGCCGTCAAGGTCATCACCGTGCGCGGCACCGGCTTTGACGCCGCCGCCACCGGTGGCGCCGCCACCGTGGAGAGCGTTGCTGCCGTCGCTGCCAGCGGCAAGAGCAGCTTTGTCGGCCGCGAGATTTCCAAGAACGACCGCCCCGAGCTGACCGCCGCCAAGATCATCGTCTCTGGTGGCCGCGCCCTGGGCAGCAGCGAGAAGTTCAACGAAGTCATCACCCCGCTGGCCGACAAGCTCGGCGCTGCCATTGGCGCCTCGCGCGCTGCCGTCGATGCCGGCTACGCCCCGAACGACCTGCAAGTGGGCCAGACCGGCAAGATCGTCGCGCCCCAGCTGTACGTGGCCTGCGGTATCTCCGGCGCCATCCAGCACCTGGCCGGCATGAAGGACTCCAAGGTCATCGTGGCGATCAACAAAGACCCGGAAGCGCCGATTTTCTCGGTGGCCGACTACGGCCTCGAAGCCGACCTGTTCACGGCCGTGCCGGAACTGGTGAAGGCGCTGTAAGCCGCCGCGCCGCACACAAGGCATCGCTTGCGATGCCTTTTTTTTGACTGCCTTGCCGCCCCCGCTTTTTTTGCATTGGAGACCCCATGAGCTACACCGCCCCCGTCAAAGACATGCTGTTTGCGATGGAACACCTGGCCCGCATCGACCAGGTGGCGCAGATCCCCGGCTTTGAAGACGCTGGCCTGGAGACGGCTGCCGCCGTGCTGGAGGAATGCGCCAAGTTCAACGAGGGCGTGGTGGCGCCGCTGAACTTCGAGGGCGACAAGAACCCCTCGTCCTGGGCGGACGGCCAGGTCACGACCACGCCTGGCTTCAAGCAGGCGTTTGCCCAGTTCGCCGAGGGCGGCTGGCAGGGGCTGCAGCACCCGGTCGATTGCGGTGGCCAGGGCCTGCCCAAGACCATCGGCGCCGCCTGCGTCGAGATGATCAACAGCGCCAACCTGAGCTTTGCCCTGTGCCCGCTGCTGACCGACGGCGCCATCGAGGCCCTGCTGACGGCTGGCAGCGACGCCCTCAAGGCCACCTACCTGGAAAAATTGGTGTCCGGCCAATGGACCGGCACCATGAACCTGACCGAACCCCAGGCGGGTTCCGACCTGGCACTGGTGCGCACCAAGGCCGAGCCCCAGGCCGACGGCACGTACAAAATTTTCGGCACCAAAATCTTCATCACCTACGGTGAGCACGACATGGCCGAGAACATCGTGCACCTGGTGCTCGCGCGCGTGGCCGGCGCGCCCGAGGGCGTCAAGGGCATCAGCCTGTTCGTCGTGCCCAAGTTCATGGTCAATGCGGACGGCAGCCTGGGCGCGCGCAACGACGCGCACTGCGTCAGCATCGAGCACAAGCTCGGCATCAAGGCCAGCCCGACGGCGGTGCTGCAGTTTGGCGACCACGGCGGCGCCATCGGCTACCTGGTGGGCGAAGAAAACCGGGGCCTGGAGTACATGTTCATCATGATGAACGCCGCG
>JAJTBK010000126.1 GCA_021286965.1 Comamonadaceae bacterium
GCCGGGCCGGGCTTTGGCTGGCGCCTGGGGCAAAGCGTCAAGCCCACCAGCTACGGCGTCAACGGCATCTTGCTGCTGGCCTGCAGCACCCTGGGCGAGGCGCTGGCGCAGGTGCTGCGCTTTGAAGCCCTGGTGCACGACCTGGGGCGCTCGAGCCTCACGCGCCAGGGCGCCGTGGTGGTGTACGAATGGCGCAACGCCCACGCCAGCCACCCGGCGGCGGCGGCGCTGGTGGAGTCGGTGTTTGCCGGCATCCACACCTGCGCCCAGTGGCTGCTGGGCCAGCCCCTGGTGGGGGTGCAGGTGGAGTTTGCCCACCCGGCGCCGGATGCAGCCACGGCAGCGGCCCTGGCCCAGGCCAGCGGCGCGCAGCTGGCCTGGGGCGCGCCGGCGCACCGGGCGCTGTTCCCGGCCGCCTGGCTCGACTGGCCGCTGCCGCAAACCCACCCCGGCCTGCTGCCGCTCTTGCAGCGCCACGCCGAGGAGCTGCTGCGCGCGCGCCAGCCCGACGCCGCCGACATCGTCGCCCGGGTGCGCCAGTGCATCTCGCAGCGCCTGGGGCCGCAGGGCGTGCGCCTGGCCGATGTGGCCGCCGACCTGCAGCTGGCGCCGCGCACGCTGCAGCGGCGCCTGGCCGAGGCCGGGTGGGCCTTTCAGGGCCTGCTCGACGGCACGCGCCACGCCCTGGCCTGCCACTATCTGCGCCAGACGCCCATGGCCCTGGCCGACATTGGCCAGCTGCTGGGCTACCAGGAGGCGGCGGCGTTCCACCACGCCTTCAAGCAGTGGCAGGGCCAGGGGCCGGGGCAGTACCGGGCGGCGGCGCAGCCTGACCTGCGTCAAGATCGCGCAAGCGCGCCACGCTAAGCTGGCGCCCCCGCTGATTTGGAAAGATACACACGCATGGCTGCATTGGAATGGTCGCCCGCCCTGGAACTGGGCGTGGCGCGCATGGATGACACGCACCGCGAATTCGTCGCCCTGCTGGCCGAGGTCGAGGCCGCAGACGATGCCGCCCTGCTGCCCGCCTGGCAGGCGCTGATCGCGCACACGCAGCAGCACTTCGACCAGGAAGACTTCTGGATGGCGGCCACGCGCTTTGCCGCCGGCAACTGCCACAGCACCCAGCACGCGGCCGTGCTCAACGTCATGCGCGAAGGCGCCAAGCAGGGCGCGGCCGGCAACCTGGCGCTGGTGCGCTCGATGGCGGCGGAGCTGGTGCACTGGTTCCCGATCCACGCCGACAGCATGGACGCCGCCCTGGCGCAGCATCTGCAGCAGGTCGGCTACGACCCCGCCAGCGGCCAGCTCGCCCGCCCCGAGGCCCTGCCCGGGGAACTGATCCACGGCTGCAGCGGCGCCTGCGCCGGCGACGACCTGGCCACGCCCGCTGCCGTGGCCTGAACGGCCGGCGGCGCCTCACCCCTGACTCAAGGAGCTCCCCCGCAGTGAAAGCCACCCCCGATCGCGCACCCACGGCGGCCCGCCTGGCCGGTGCCTGGACCCTGGCCCTGGCCAGCCTCACCTTCACGGCGCAAGCGCAGGCTGCCACCTCGTTCGAGCCCACGGCCATCGTGCAGGGCACGCCGCTGGTGCTCCAGGGCATGGGCACGCGCTACCGCGCCATCTTCCGCGTCTACGACGTGGCGCTGTACCTGCCGCGCAAGGTTGCCAGCGCCGAAGAAGCGCTGCAGGCCAAGGGCCCGGTGCGCCTGAGCTTCGTCGCCCTGCGCGACCTGCCGGGCACCGATCTGGGGCGCTCCTTCATCAAGGGTTTGGTGAGCAACGCCACGCCCGAGCAGGTCAACCGCTACACGCCGGCGAGCAACCGCCTGATCGAGATTTTCTCGGGCCGCAAAAAACTCGCCGAGGGCGACGCCTTCGCCATGGAGTTCGTGCCCGGGCAGGGCACGACGTTCTTCATCCAGGGCCAGGCGCAGGGCGGACCGGTGGGCGATGCCGAGTATTTCCAGATGATCCTGCGCATCTGGCTCGGCCATGCGCCGGCCGACGCCATGCTCAAGGACGCACTGCTCGGCGCCCCGGCCCCCTGATCAGCGCTCGCTGCGCGCCAGGTAGCGCTTGCGCCAGAACAGCAGCACCAGCGCCAGCGCCATACCGGCCATGCTCGCCAGGGCCCACCAGAAGCCGTTGTGGCGGTGGATCAGCGGCAGGCCCTCGAAATTCATGCCGAAAATGCCGGCCACCAGGTTCAGCGGCAGGAACACCGCCGTCACGGCGGTGAGGGTGCGCATGATGTCGTTGGTGCGGTTGCTTTGCACGCTGAAATGCATCTGCACGGCCGTTTCGGTGCTGCTCTCCAGGCGCCGCATGTGGTGTGCGACGCGTTCGATGTGTTCGAGCAGGTCGCGGCTGCGTACCTTGAGCAGATCCAGCTCGCGCAGCGCCTGTGCGTGCGCCGGCGGCTGCCAGTCGGCCAGGGCCTCGATCCAGTCCTGCACCGCGCTGCGCTGGTCCTCGCAAACATCATCGAGCTCGTGCAGCGCCAGGCGCGCATCGAGCAGGGCGCTCCAGTTCGTAAAGCGCGTCCTGGGCAGCAGCAGCTCGGACTGCCAGTGGTCGAGCTGGCGCGAGAGCTCGCGGCGCAGCTCCAGGAAGCCATCGACGATGTGGCCCAGGGTGCGCAGCATCAGGTCGGCGCTGCTGGCGGGCAGGCGCGCGCCGGCGCCGCCAGCGCTGGGCAGGCGCTCGCGCGGGTCGGTCGGCTGGGCCGCGAGCAGCTTGGCGGCGTAGGCCTCACGCACCACGCAATCTTCGGGGTGCACCGACAGCAGCAGCTGGTCGAACAGGGCAAAGCCCAGCGGGCTGGTGTCGATGCGGCGCAGCACCGGCGGGCCACCGCGCCGCGCCGGCTCGGATGCGGGTGGCTGCGCGGGGGTGGTGCTGGCCGTCAGGCGGCGAAACACCAGCAGGTCGTAGTGCTGGGTGTAGTCGTAGCCCGAGGGCCGCTGGGCGTTGAGCAGGTCCGAGACGTGCAAGTCCACCAGCTGCTGGCCGGTGACGGCCTGCAACGCCGCCTGCAGCGGCCCGAGGGCCGCACCCAGGGCGCTGCGCGTGCAGGCGAGCCAGTAAAAGCCGTGTGCGGGCGGCGCGCTGGGCAGGGCGTCGAGCTCGCGCACGCCCTGGCCCGGCTGCAGGTGAGAGACCCGAAAAGCGGGGATCATATCGGCCTCCAGCGCTTGTCTGGCAAGCGCAAGCAGCTATTATTTTTGAAGCAACCGGGCAGCGTCGCGGGCAAAGTAGGTGAGGATGCCGTCGGCACCGGCGCGCTTGAAGGCCAAGAGCGCCTCCATCATCACGGCGTCGTGGTCGAGCCAGCCCTGGGCGGCGGCGGCCTTGAGCATGGCGTACTCGCCCGACACCTGGTAGGCGAAGGTCGGCACCTTGAACTCGTCCTTGACGCGGCGCACCACGTCCAGGTACGGCATCCCGGGCTTGACCATGACCATGTCGGCGCCTTCGGCAATGTCGAGCGCCACCTCGCGCAGCGCCTCGTCGGTGTTCGCCGGGTCCATCTGGTAGACGTTTTTATCCGCCTTGCCCAGGGCGCCGCGCGTGCCCACGGCGTCGCGAAACGGGCCGTAGAAGCTGCTGGCGTACTTGGCGCTGTAGGCCATGATGCGGGTGTGGATGTGGCCGTGCGCCTCCAGCGCGTCGCGGATGGCGGCGATGCGCCCGTCCATCATGTCGCTGGGCGCGACCATGTCCACGCCGGCCTCGGCGTGCGCCAGCGCCTGGCCGACGAGGAGCTCGACGGTCTCGTCGTTGATGATGTAGCCCGTGTCGTCGAGCACGCCGTCCTGGCCGTGGCTGGTGTAGGGGTCGAGGGCAACGTCGGTCATCACGCCCAACTGCGGAAACTCCGCCTTGAGGCGGCGCACCACCTGCGGGATCAGGCCGTCGGGGTTCAGCGCCTCTTTGCCGTCGGGCGTTTTGAGCGCGCCGTCGATGGCCGGGAACAGCGCCAGGTAGGGAATGCCCAGCTGCACGCATTCGGCCGCCACGGGCAGCAGCAGGTCGAGCGACAGGCGCTCCACGCCGGGCATGGAGGGCACGGCCTCGCGGCGGTTTTCACCCGCGTGCACGAACACCGGGTAGATGAAATCGTGCGCCGACAGGCGGTGCTCGCGCACCAGGTTGCGGGTGAAGGCATCGCGGCGCAGGCGGCGCGGGCGATTCGTCGGGAAGGGGGTGGGGCTGGACAGATGCATGGGCGCTGATTGTGCGATAGCTGCGTTAGCCTTGGGGCTTTCACCGGAGAGCCGCCATCGCCACCATCGCCCAGGAGCAGGCCTGGAACCACCTGCAAATGCAAGCGCCCCTGCCCGCCCCGCGCTGGCGGGTATGGACTTTCGACGCCCCCGCCGTCGTCCTCGGCTGCGCCCAGCGCCAGCACCTGGAGGCGGCGCGCGCGCGCTGGCCGCAGGGCTGGGAGCTGCTGCAGCGGCCCTCGGGCGGCGGTGCGGTGCTGACCGGGCCGTGGATGGTCAGCTGCTCCGTCGCCCTGCCGCCCACGCACCCCTGGCTGCAAGGGCGCCTGCCCGACAGCTACCGCGCCCTGGGCGAACTGCACGTGCAGGTGCTGCAGCAGCTGGGCGTGCCCAGCCGCGCCTTGCCGGGCGATGAGGTCGCCGCTGGCAACGCACGCCTGGGGCCGGTGGTCGATTGGGCCTGCTACGGCAGCCTGGCGCCCTGGGAGGTGGTGGACGTGCAGCAGGGGCGCAAGCTCGTCGGCCTGGCGCAGCGGCGCCAGCGCCACGGCGTGCTACTGGTGGCCGGCACCCTGGTCACGCCCCCCGACTGGGCGCTGCTGTGCCAGGCCCTGGGCCAGCCGCAGGATCTGGCGGCGGTGCAGGCGCGCACCGTCAGCTGCGCCCAATTGAGCCCCAGTGCCCCCAGCGCCGCACACCTGGCGCAGCAGCTGCGCGGCGCGCTGCAAGCGGCGCTAGGGGTGCAGGAAAGCGCGCTTGCAGCCGACGCAGGCGGGTGCTAGATTGGCTGCGGGCGGCTTGCCGCCCCCCGCTTTTCCTCCCTGAGCGGGGCCTGGGGTGGCCGCAAGGCCCCACAGGTTTACTCGCCCGGCAGCCGCCGGGCTTTTTTTTGGCGCGCAGCGCCGCGCTCAGGGGGCCGGAGCGCCGGGCGGCGGCATCTGGCCAAAGCGCCCGGCCATGAAGTCCTCGGACGCCTGCACCAGCTCGGCGCGGGTGTTCATGACGAACGGGCCGTGGCCGGCGATGGGTTCGTCGATGGGCGCGCCGCCGAGCAGCAGCAATTCGGCGTCGGTCTGCGCCGCCAGCGCCAGCGCCGTGCCGCTGCGCGAGAGCTGCAGCAGCTGGCCGGCGTGAGCCTCCTCGCCCTCCACGCGCACGCGCACGCGGCCCTGGCGCACCAGCAGCAGCAGCGTGTGGCCCTCGGGCAGGGTCAAATCGACCGCGCCGCCGCCCCGCAGGCGCAGGTCCCACAGGTTGATGGGTGTGTAGGTGCGCGCCGCGCCCGCCTGGCCAGCGTATTCGCCCGCAATCACCCGCAGGGTTCCGGCTTGGCCGGGCAGCGCCACCTCGGGAATGTCGGCGCGGGTCAGCGCCTGGTAGTGCGGCGCATCCCTCTTGTGGCGCGCGGGCAGGTTGACCCACAGCTGCACCATCTCCAGCCGCCCGCCGCTGCGCGTGAATGCCTCGGAGTGGAACTCGTCGTGCAGCACGCCCCCGGCAGCCGTCATCCACTGCACATCGCCGGGGCCGATGGTGCCGCCCGCGCCGCTGCTGTCGCGGTGCGAGACTTCGCCGGCGTAGACGATGGTCACGGTCTCAAAACCCCGGTGCGGGTGCGCGCCCACGCCCCGGCGCTCGGTGCCGGGGGCAAAGTCCGCCGGGCCGGCGTGGTCGAGCAGCAAGAAGGGACTGACCGCCGCGCCGTGGCGGGCATAGCTGAACAGGCTGCGCACGGGAAAGCCGTTGCCGACCCAGTGCGGCTCGGGCGGGGTGAACAGACCTTGGACGGTTTTGCGCATGATGGGACTCCTTGCAAGCATGGGCACGGCCCTGTGCCGTGCGATGGCGTGACTGTCCCAGCTTTTGCGCG
>JAJTBK010000133.1 GCA_021286965.1 Comamonadaceae bacterium
CCTGCACGAAACCATAGGGCGTGGGCGCGAGGCGGTGGAAAAACTGCTGCAGCGCGAGGGCAAGACGGCGCTCAAGCTCGACGACCTGGCGGTGCAGCTGGGCTTCAAGAACGCCGACGCGCTGTTCGAGGTGGTGGGCAAGGACGAGTTTTCGCTGCGCAACATCGAAAACCTGCTGCGCCCGAGCGAGCCCGAGCCGGCCCCCGAGGAGCAGCTGCTGCTGAAAAAACCGCGCCCGCAGGACGCCAGCAGCCCCAAGGGCGGGGTGCTGGTGGTGGGCGTCGATTCGCTCATGACGCAGTTGGCCAAATGCTGCCGCCCGGCGCCGCCCGATGAGATTGCCGGCTTCGTCACCCGTGGCAAGGGTGTGAGCGTGCACCGGCGCGACTGCAGCAACTTCCGCGAAATGCAGGTGCGCAGTGCCGAGCGCGTGATCGACGTTGCCTGGGGCCAGCCCAAGGCCACCGTCGCCAGCGCCGTCTATCCGGTGGACGTGGCGGTCGAGGCTGCCGACCGCCAGGGCCTGCTGCGCGACATTTCAGAAGTTTTTGCGCGCGAGAAAACCAACGTCATCGGCGTGCAGACCCAGTCCGTCAAAGGCACGGCCTGGATGACCTTCACCGTCGAGGTTTCGGACTCCGGCCGCCTGAACAAGGTGCTGGCGATGGTCGCCGGCGTGCCTGGTGTGCGCGCTGCGCGTCGGCGTTGATGCGCGAAATTGTTTTCGGGCTGTTTTTTTGCTGTTATACTTCTAGCTTCTCGAAAACGATTACAGGCGCGTAGCTCAGCTGGTTAGAGCACCACCTTGACATGGTGGGGGTCGTTGGTTCGATTCCAATCGCGCCTACCAACACAAGCCCGGTACAAGAAGTTGTACCGGGCTTTTTGGTTTTTCACGTCTGCCGACCTTTGGGCGCAGCGCGGTGCATGACCAGCGTGTGACAGCGTTGCGTCGCTGCCTCGATTCCGGGTTTTTGCTGCAGTGCCACAAAAATCGGACTACACTCGCCGCCGTTTCAACTTCGGAGTTCCTCCTGTGGACTTACCCAGTCATCGCTACGACATGGTTTCCCCACAGGCTTGGTAAGCGCTCCTTTTTTGCGCCTGCCTTGCCTTTCTGGCGGGGCGTGGCGCGGGCAGCCGGTTGAGGGCTGCTGCGCACTGCTTCTCCTTTCATTTTTGAACTTGACGGCGGTGCTGCCTGGCGCTGCCGTGCGTGCGCGTGGCCCGCAGTGGGTGCGTGCAGGAGCGGGTATGCATTTCATTTCCCTTGAAAAACGTTGGCGCGCCGGACTGCTGGCCCTGTGCGCGGGCCTGGCGCCCACATGGGGCGGGGCCCAGGAGGCCGAGACGGCCGAGCCGTGGAACGCCAGGTTCCAGGCCACCTACGTCTGGCAGGCTAAGCGTCCGCTGCGCGCCGCCTACAGCGGCCCGAACAGCCTGACGACAGACAAGGAATCGAGTTACTCATTCACGGCCACGGCCATGCTGGGCTGGCGGCCTTGGGCCGGGGGCGAACTGTATTTCAACCCCGAGGCGGCGCAGGGCGTGCCGCTGTCGGGCCTGATGGGCCTGGGGGGCTTGACCAATGGCGAGATGGCGCGCTCCTCCGGCCCAACCCTGTCGCTGTACCGGGCGCGCCTGTTCCTGCGCCAGACCTGGGGCCAGGGCGGGGTGCAGGAGGCGCTGGCATCGGGCCCGAACCAGTTGGCCGGCAAGGTGGACAAAAACCGCTGGGTGCTGACGCTGGGTAATCTCTCGGTGCTCGATGTGTTCGACGGCAATGCCTACAACCACGACCCGCGCACGCAGTTCCTGAACTGGTCCATCATGGCGCACGGCGCTTATGACTACGCAGCCGACGCGCGCGGCTACTCCTGGGGGGCGGCGCTGGAGTGGTACACGGGCGACTGGGCGCTGCGCCTGGGGCGCTTCATTCAGCCCAAGGAGCCAAACCAGCAGGAGCTCGATCCGCATATTTTTCAGCACTATGGCGATCAGATCGAGCTCGAGCACGCACACCACCTGGCGGGCCAGCCGGGCAAGCTGCGGCTGCTGGCATTTCGCAGCCGCACCAAGATGTCGCGCTACGACGATGCGCTGGCGCTGGCTGCTCGCACCGGGCAGACGCCGAGCATCGATGCGGTGCGCTACGGAGCGCAGATCAAGCGCGGCCTGGGCCTGGGGCTGGAGCAGGCGCTGCCGGGCGATGTGGGGCTGTTCGCCCGTGCCAACTGGGCCGATGGCCAGACCGAGACCTATGCCTTTACCGAAATCGACCACTCCGTCTCCGCCGGGGTGTTGCTGCCGGGGGCAGCCTGGGGCCGGGCGCAGGATCGACTGGGTGTGGCGCTGGCGCGCAACGGCCTGTCTGGCGAGCACCGGCGCTACCTGGCCGCCGGCGGCTGCGGTTTTTTCCTCTGCGACGGTGGGCTCAATGACCGCCCGGAGGTGATCTTTGAAGCCTTCTACATCTGGCA
>JAJTBK010000136.1 GCA_021286965.1 Comamonadaceae bacterium
CCCGGGCCCAGGCACGCAGCGCATCGGCATCGAAGGCCACCAACAACGGCTCGATCTGCGCCTGACGGGCGCCAAAACGGCTGGCAAAAGCGGCAAAAGGTTCGGAATGGGTCAGGTTCAGCCCGCCCTTGCCCGCAAGCAAGAACTTGCGCCCGGCCGACGGCATGGCATCGAGCACCTGGACGGCCACGCCGGCCTGGGCCAGAACCTCGGCGGCCATCAGGCCCGCCGGGCCGGCGCCAATGACGACGGCCGTACAGGAAGAAGGAAGAGAAGAAGAAACAGCAGAATCAGTACGCAACATGGGCGCCATCATGCCAGCCGCCGCCCCACCCCCCACTGCCGGCTTGACAAGCCCATACGGCAACGCAACAATCGTCGTTTTGAACTTTGGAGCCCTTGCGTGGATCAAGCCCCTTTATGCAGTCTTCCCCAGTGCGCCGCAACGGCCGCTGACTGCCTGGCTTTCTGACCCTCCGCAAGGGGCTGTCGGCCAGCGCAGGCCGCAGTCCGTTCCCGTGATTTTTTCCTGCCCGCTGCGCGCGGGCGGCGCACTTTTTCTTCTTGATCGCTGCCACCGTCCCGGCTTGGCCGTGCTCTTTTTTTGTTGCCCATGAGGAGGAAAAGTATGGACCCAGAGCCTAGTTGCGCGCGGCCCGAACCTGCCGCGCCCCACCCCATGACCGAAGAACCTTTGCCCAACCCGGTCGCCCCCCGCAGCCCCGGCCGCGCCTGAACGCGCGCGCCCAGTCTTCGGGGCCGGCGGCCACCCCGAGGAGATACCGATGCTGTTTTTGTTCCTGCACCCACGCCGCCGTCTGCAAGCCGCCGTGCGCTGCGCCGCCCAAGCCGGCCATGCCGCCACCTTGCGCGCGCTGCTGCAACACCATGGCGAGCACGCCATGGCCCGCGCCCTGCGTGCCCTGGCGCCTGCCACCCAGGGGCAAGCCCTGGCACTGCTGCACGAATGCGAGCGCGAACGCCTGCTGCCCGCCATGCCGGCAGCAGCTCAGCCCAGCGCCCCGCCCCAGGCGGCCCATGCACCCCAGGCAGCGGCACGCATGACGCCGATGACGCTGCTGTGCTGGCAACGGCCCTGAGCCGGCGCCCGCCATTCGCTATGACAGTCATAGCATTTAGCACGCCCCGGACATAGGGCGGGCAGGGGTTGGTTTCTGTCACAATGCCCCGAAATCAACCTCTGACTCCGCCGTCAACCTGCCATTTTTGAGGAAATTACCATGGCCAGCGCTTTGATCAAACAACTCTCCGACGCCAGCTTTGAGGCCGACGTGCTCCAGTCCCCGACCCCGGTGCTGGTGGACTACTGGGCCGAATGGTGCGGCCCGTGCAAGATGATCGCCCCGATCCTCGACGAGGTCGCCAGCGCCTACCAGGGCAAGCTGACGGTGGCAAAGATGAACGTGGACGACAACCGCGCCATTCCCGCCAAGTTCGGCATTCGCGGCATCCCGACGCTGATGATTTTCAAGAACGGCGAGCTCGCCGCGACCAAGGTCGGCGCCCTGAGCAAGGCGCAACTGAGCGCCTTCATCGACCAGAACCTGGCCTGATCCACCTGCAGCAGCCACGGCTGCTGCGCGCGCCACGCCTGGCCCCGCCGTGGCGCGCACTTTTTTCCTGTCATAATCTCCCCCG
>JAJTBK010000140.1 GCA_021286965.1 Comamonadaceae bacterium
GCCAGAGGCGGGGGCGGTGCCTCGTGCCATTCGGGCAAGGCCAGCGCGCGGTGCAGCAGGGCCTCAAAAATCGCATCCTTGCTGGCGAAATGCGCATACAACCCGCCCTTGGAGAGCCCGCAGCGGCGCCCGATGCCCGCCATCGTCGTGGCTGCAAAGCCGTGTGCGGAGAACTCCGCCAGGGCTGCATCGAGGATTTGCGCCACGCGAACCTGCGGCGCCAGGCGTCGGCGCAGGGCGGGTGCGGCGGTGGCGTGGGCCGGCGCAAGGGAGGAGGGTGGGTGCTGCAGCATGGAGTGGAGCGGCCATTGTGCGCACACTAACTACCGACCAGTCAGTCGTTTATCGGTTGATTTTTGACTTTCGTCAAACAAAAGGAGCTGACTGCGCTTAGAGTCGCCTGGGGCTAACCCTTGTTGCTGGCCTCGTCTTCGGTTCCGATTCCCCAGGAAGCGCTCCATGCCCCATGCCTTTCCTTCTGCCGCGCCGGCGCTGGCTGCCGCCCTGCTGCTGGCGGGTTGCACCACGCTGGCGCCGCCCTTGGCGGCTCCGGCCCTGCCCGTGCCGGCGCAATACGCCGAGGCTGCAGCGGCAGAGACCGCCGAGCTTGCCGTGCCCGCCTGGCACGACTATTTCACCGACCCGGCGCTGCAGGCCGTGATAGCAGAGGCGCTGGCCCACAACCGCGACCTGCGCCTGGCCACGCTGCGCGTGGCCGAGGCCCGCGCCGCCTATGGCATACAGCGCGCCGACGCGCTGCCCAGCGTGGGCGCCAGCGCGGGCATCGCGCGCATCGGCCTGCCCGACAACCTGGGCACCGGGCTGCCGCCCTCCGTGGCCGCGATGGTGCCCGGCACGCTGACCAGCTACAGCGCCTTTGCCGGCATCAGCAGCTGGGAGCTGGACCTGTGGGGCCGCGTGCGCAGCCTGAGCGATGCGGCGCTGCGCCAATACTTCGCCGCCGAATGGGCGCAGCGCGGCGCCACGGTGAGCCTGATTGCGCAGACGGCCAACGCCTGGCTGGCGCTGCGCGAAACCGACGAACGCTTAACGCTGGCGCACCAGGCGCTGGACAATCGCAGCGAATCACTGCGCATCTTCAGCCGGCGCGTCGATGTAGGCGCCACCTCGCGGCTGGACCTGACCCAGGTGCGCACGCTGCACCAGCAGGCACAGGCACTGGTGGCGCAGCTGGAGCAGCAGCGCGCCACGCAACAGCATGCGCTGGATCTGATCGTCGGCGCGCCCACGCCCGTGGCGGTCAGCGCCAGCCAACCCGCCGCCGACGCGCTGCGCCCCCTGCCCGCGGGCCTGCCGTCCGAGCTGCTCACGCGCCGCCCCGACATCCAGGCCGCCGAGCAGCAGCTACGCGCCGCCCACGCCCAGATCGGCGCGGCGCGCGCGGCCTTCCTGCCGCGCATCGCGCTGACCGCGATGGCCGGCAGCGCCAGCAGCGACCTGGGCGACCTGTTCGGCAGCGGCACCGGCGCCTGGCTGTTCCAGCCCAGCATCGGCATTCCGCTGTTCACGGCGGGCAAGCTGAAGAACAACCTGAACCTGGCCGAGGTGCGGCGCGACGCCGCCGTGGCGCAGTACGAAAAGGCCATCCAGGGGGCGTTTCGCGACGTATCCGACGCGCTGGCCGCGCAGCAGGGCCTGGCGCGGCAGGTGCAGGTGCTGGGCGACATGCACGCCACCCAGGCCGAGCGCGCACGCCTGTCACGCCTGCGCTACGACAACGGCGCCGCACGCTTCTTCGAGGTGCTGGATGCCGAGCGCGACCTGCTCGCCACGGCGCAGCAGCTGGCGCAGATGCAGCGCGCCCTGCTGGCCAGCCGCGTGGCGCTGTACGCCGCGCTGGGCGGCGGCGCAGACGCCACCCCTTCCCCCGCATCCACGAACGCGAGCGCAACACCATGAACCCGACCGTTAAAAAATGGATTCCCGCCGCCATCGCGCTGGCGCTGGCCGTGGGCGGCTATACCTACTGGGCCGGCCAGCACAACGCCGGGCCAGGCGCGGGCTTCGTCAGCGGCAACGGCCGCATCGAGGCCACCGAGGTGGACGTGGCCACCAAGCTGCCCGGCCGTGTGCAGGCCATCCTGGTGGACGAAGGCGCCTTCGTGCAGGCCGGCCAGCCGCTGGCGCGCATGGACATCGTCAGCCTGCGGGCGCAGCGCGAAGAGGCCGCCGCGCGCCAGGCGCAGGCCCGGACGGCCGTGGACACCGCGCGCGCCCAGGTGGCGCTGCGCGAGAGCGATATACGCTCCGCCGAGGCCCAGGTGGCGGCGCGCGCCGCCGAGCTCGACGCCGCCCAGCGCCGCCTGGCGCGCTCGACCACGCTGGAGAAGGAAGGCGCCTCCTCCGGCCAGGAGCTGGACGACGACCGCGCCCGCGTGCGCAGCCAGCAGGCGGCGCTGGACGCCGCCAAGGCCCAGGTGGCCGCCGCGCAGGCGGCGGTGACTGCTGCCAAGGCGCAGGCCACCGGCTCGGTGGCATCGACCGATGCGGCCGTGGCCACCGTTGCCCGCATCGACGCCGACCTGCAGGACGCGCAGCTGGTGGCCCCGCGCGACGGGCGCGTGCAGTTCCTGGTGGCCCAGCCCGGCGAGGTGCTGGGCGCGGGCGGCAAGGTGCTGAACCTGGTTGATCTGTCCGACGTGTACATGAGCTTCTTCCTGCCCGAGACCGTGGCCGGCCGCGTACCACTGGGCGCCGAGGTGCGCATCGTGCTCGACGCCGCGCCGCAGTTGGTGATCCCAGCGCAGGTCAGCTTCGTCGCCAGCACGGCGCAGTTCACACCCAAGACGGTGGAGACGGCGAGCGAGCGGCAAAAGCTTATGTTCCGCGTCAAGGCGCGCATCGACCGCGCGCTGCTTGCCAAGTACCTGGAGCAGGTCAAGACCGGCCTGCCCGGCGTGGCCTGGGTGCGGCTCGATGCCGCGCAGCCCTGGCCCGCCAGCCTGGCCAACGCCCTGCAGCCATGACGCAGGGCGAGCCCGGCATCCACCCGCCTGTCGTGCGCCTGCAGGACGTGCGCCTGCATTACGGCCAGGCGCAGGCGCTGGCCGGCGTCACGCTCGATGTGCCGGCCGGCCGCATGGTCGGCCTGATCGGCCCGGACGGCGTGGGCAAGTCCAGCCTGCTGTCGCTGATCGCCGGCGCACGCGCCGTGCAGGAGGGCAGCGTGCAGGTACTGGGCGGCGACATGGCCAGCAAGGCGCACCGCGACGCCGTCTGCCCGCGCATCGCCTACATGCCCCAGGGCCTGGGCAAGAACCTGTACCCCACGCTGTCGGTCGAGGAAAACCTGCAGTTCTTCGCGCGCCTGTTCGGCCACGGCGGCGCGGAGCGGCGCCGGCGCATCGACGAGCTGACACGCTCCACCGGCCTGCACGCGTTTCTGGCGCGCCCGGCGGGCAAGCTCTCGGGCGGCATGAAGCAAAAGCTCGGCCTGTGCTGCGCGCTGATCCACGACCCGGATCTGCTGATCCTCGACGAGCCCACCACCGGCGTCGATCCGCTGGCGCGCGCCCAGTTCTGGGACCTGATCGAGCGCATCCGCCGCCAGCGCCCCGGCATGAGCGTGATGGTGGCCACCGCCTACATGGACGAGGCGCAGCGCTTTCACTGGCTGGTGGCCATGGACGAGGGCCAGGTGCTGGCCACGGGCGCGCCGCAGGAGTTGCTGGCGCGCACCGGCTGCGACTCGCTGGAGGACGCCTTCATCGCCCTCATGCCCGAGGAGAAGAAGCGCGGCCACCAGCCGGTGGTGATTCCGCCGCTGCAGGTGGACGACGCCGACGTGGCCATCGAGGCCCAGGGCCTGACCATGCGCTTTGGCGACTTCACCGCCGTCGATCACGTCGACTTCCGCATCCGCCGGGGCGAGATCTTCGGCTTCCTGGGCTCCAACGGCTGCGGCAAATCGACGACCATGAAGATGCTCTGCGGCCTGCTGCCCGCGAGCGACGGCCAGGCCTGGCTGTTCGGCAAGCCGGTCGATCCGCACGACATCGACACGCGCCGGCGCGTGGGCTATATGTCGCAGGCGTTCTCGCTGTACGGCGAGCTGACAGTGCGGCAGAACCTGGTGCTGCACGCGCAGCTGTTCCATGTGCCGGCCGACCAGCAGGCCGCGCGTGTGCAGGCCATGGTCGAGCGCTTTGACCTGCAGGACGATCTGGACGCCCTGCCCGAGAGCCTGCCGCTGGGCGTGCGCCAGCGCCTGTCGCTGGCCGTGGCCATGGTGCACGAGCCCGAGCTCCTGATCCTGGACGAGCCGACCTCGGGCGTGGATCCGATTGCGCGCGACCGCTTCTGGCAGCTGCTGGCCGACCTGTCGCGGCGCGACCGGGTGACCATCTTCATCTCCACCCATTTCATGAACGAGGCCGCGCGCTGCGACCGCATGTCGATGATGCACGCCGGGCGCGTGCTCGACAGCGACCGGCCGGCCGCGCTCATCGCCAAGCGCGGCGCGGCCACGCTCGAAGAGGCCTTCATCGGCTACCTGGTCGAGGCCGGCGGCGACGCGCCCGCCCAGGACGAGGCCGAACCCGCACCCGCCGCCGCACAGGCCGCGCCTGCCGCTCCCAGCACCGCGCGCGGGCCGGCCTTCAGCCTGCAGCGCCTGTTCAGCTACCTGTGGCGCGAGGCGCTGGAGCTGCAGCGCGACCCGGTGCGCGCCGCCATGGCGCTGCTCGGTTCGCTGGTGCTGATGTTCGTGATCGGCTACGGCATCACGCTGGATGTGGAAAACCTGCCCTACGCCGTGCTCGACCGCGACCGCACGCAGGCGAGCCAGAACTACGCGCTGAACCTGTCGGGCTCGCGTTACTTCATCGAGCGCCCGGCCATCGTCGATGAGGCCGACCTCGATCGCCGGATGCGCAGTGGCGAGTTGTCGCTGGCGATCGAGATCCCGCCCGGCTTCGGGCGCGACCTGCTGCGCGGGCGCCCGGTGCAGATCGCCGCCTGGATCGACGGCGCCATGCCGCAGCGCGCCGAGACCATTCGTGGCTACGTCGGCGGCCTGCACCAGCAGTGGCTGCAGCAGCAGCTGCGCGAGCGCGGCCTGGCGCTGCCGCAGACGGCCAGCGTGGAGACGCGCTACCGCTACAACCCCGACGTGAAGAGCCTGCCCGCCATGGTTCCGGCCGTGATTGCGCTGCTGCTGCTGATGCTGCCGGCCATGCTGACCGCGCTGGCCGTGGTGCGCGAGAAGGAGCTGGGATCGATCATCAACCTGTACGTCACGCCGGTGACGCGGCTGGAGTTCCTCATTGGCAAGCAGCTGCCCTACGTCGGGCTGGCGATGTTGAATTTTTTGCTGATGTGCGCCGCCGCCGTCACCGTGTTCGGCGTGCCCATCACCGGCAGCTTCTGGGCGCTGGCGCTGGCGGCGCTGGTGTACGCCATCGCCGCCACCGGCATCGGCCTGGTGGCCTCGGCAATCACCAACAGCCAGAGCGCGGCCATGTTCATCGCGCTGGTGGTGACGCTGGTGCCGGCGGTGCAGTTCAGCGGCCTGCTGCACCCCGTCACGTCGCTGGAAGGGGCGGGCCGCATGATCGGCGACATCTTCCCCGCAACCTACATGCTCATCATCAGCCGGGGCGTGTTCAGCAAGGCGCTGGGCCTGCACGATCTGCTGGGCACGCTGGTGCCGCTCTTGATCGCGGTGCCGGTGGTCATGGGCGCGGCCGTGTTGCTGCTGAAAAAACAGGAGGCGTGACCGTATGAACGCATTCACCCGCCACCTGGCCAACATCGCGCGCCTGGGCGTCAAGGAGCTGTGGAGCCTGTGGCGCGACCCGATGATGCTGGTGCTCATCGTCTACCTGTTCACCGTGGCCGTGTATTCGTCGGCGCGCGCCATTCCCGAGACGCTGCACCTGGCCGCCATCGCCGTGGTCGATGAGGACCACTCGCCGCTGTCGCAACGCATCATCGGCGACTTCTACCCGCCGCTGTTCACCCCGCCGGCGCTGATCACGCGCAGCGAGATGGACGCCGGCATGGACACCGGAGCCTACACCTTCGTGCTCAACATCCCGCCCCATTTCCAGCGCGACGTGCTGGCCGGGCGCACGCCCGCCGTGCAGCTGAACGTGGACGCCACGCGCATGAGCCAGGCCTTCAGCGGCAGCGGCTACATCCAGCAGATCGTGCTCGGCGAGGTGCAGGACTTCGCGCGCCGCTACCGCGCCAGCAGCACGCTGCCGGTGGACATGAACGCCCGGATGCGCTTCAACCCGACGCTGACGCAGGCCTGGTTCGGCGGCGCCATGCAGTACATCAACTACATCACCCTGGTGTCCATCCTGCTCACCGGCGCGGCGCTGATCCGCGAGCGCGAGCACGGCACCATCGAGCACCTGCTGGTCATGCCCGTGACGCCGACCGAGATCATGCTCGGCAAGGTCTGGGCCATGGGCCTGGTGGTGCTGGTGGCGGCGGCGCTGTCGCTGGCCTTCATGCTGCGTGGCGTGCTGGGAATGCCGGTTCAGGGCTCGGCGCCGCTGTTCCTCGCCGGCGTGGCGCTGCACCTGTTCGCCACCACCTCCATGGGCATCTTCCTGGCCACGGTGGCGCGCACCATGCCGCAGTTCGGCCTGCTGGTGATCCTGACCATATTGCCCATGCAGATGCTCTCGGGCGGCAGCACGCCGTTCGAGTCCATGCCGCTGTTCGTGCAGCGCGTCATGCAGGTGGCGCCGACCACGCATTTTGTCGAGCTCGCGCAGGCCATCCTGTACCGGGGCGCCGGCATCGACGTGGTCTGGAAACCCTACCTGATCCTGGCGCTGATCGGCAGTGCGCTGTTTGCGCTCTCGCTGGCACGCTTTCGCCGGGCCATCAGCCAGATGGCGTAGCAGGGCGCCGATACACTCGCACCCTTGCGCCGGGGGCGCTGTGGCACAGGGGTTTTGAGGAGGCAAATAGTATGTGGGGACAACGTCGGCGTCGGCAGGTGGGCTTCTATGGGAGCAAGGTGTGGGCTGCCATGGTGCTGGCCCTGGCCGGCAGCGGCCCGTCCTGGGCTGCCCACGCCTACGCCCTGTGGGGCGCGCCGCGCTACCCGGCGGGGTTTGCGCACTTCGCCTACGTCAACCCCGCCGCGCCCCAGGGCGGTGAGCTGCGCCTGGTGAGCAACCTGCGCACTTCCACCTTCGACAAATACAACCCCTTCACCATCAAGGGCAGCGCGCCGGCCTACCTGTCGGACTTGCTGTTCGACAGCCTGCTGGTCGGCGCCATGGACGAAACCGCCACCGGCTACGGCCTGCTGGCCGAGGACGTGCAGGTGGCCGCCGACGGCCTCTCGGCCACCTTCCGCCTGCGGCCCGAGGCGCGCTTTCACGACGGCACCCCGGTGCTGGCCGAGGATGTGAAGCACAGCTTCGACACGCTGGTGGGCCCGTTTACTTCGCCGGGCTACAAGACGCTGCTCATCGACGTTGCCGCCGCCGAGGTGCTCGATGCCCGCACCATCCGCTTTCGCTTCAAGAAGCCCAACCGCGAGCTGCCGCTGACCGTCGGCGGCCTGCCGGTGTTCAGCCGCGCCTGGGGCGCGGGCAAGCCCTTCGACCAGGTGGTGACCGACACCCCCATCGGCAGCGGCCCCTACCGCATCGGCCCGGTGAACTTCGGCAAAGACATCACCTACCTGCGCGACCCGGGCTACTGGGCGCAGAACCTGAACGTGCGCCGGGGCCAGTGGAATTTTGCGCGCGTGGACGTGAAAATTTACAAAGACGGCACAGCGCGGCTCGAAGCGCTGAAGGCGGGCGAATTCGACCTGATGCGCTTTTTCAGCGCCGGCGACTGGGCGCGGCGCGTCAACGGCAAAAAATTTGACAGCGGTGAGCTGGTCAAGGGCGACTTTGCGCACCAGCTGCCCGCCGGTTTCCAGAGCTATGTGCTCAACACCCGCCGCCCGCTGCTGCAGGACATTCGCGTGCGCCAGGCGCTGGATTTGGCGCTGGATTTCGAGTGGATGAACCGCCAGATGTTCTACGGCTCGTATCGGCGCGTGCACAGCCTGTTCGGCAACACCGCCTGCGAGGCGACGGGTGCGCCCACGCCCGAGGAGCTGGCGTTGCTCGAACCCTGGCGCGCGCAGCTGCCGGCGGCCACCTTCGGCCCCATGTACCAGCCGCCCGCTACGAACCCGCCCTCGTCGCTGCGCGCCAACCTGCGCCGTGCCCAGGCGCTGCTGCAGGATGCCGGCTGGCAGGTGCAGGACGGCGTGCTGCGCGCCGTGAACGTGACCGGCGTGCCTGCCGGCACGCCGCTGGCGCTGGAGTACATGGACAGCAGCGAGGTTGGGATGCGCGTCGTCGCGCCCTGGATGCGCAACCTGGAAAAACTCGGCATCGCGCTCACCTTCCGCTCGGTGGACTTTGCCCTGTACCAGCAGCGGCTGCAGAAGTTCGACTTCGACATCACCTCGCTCGCCTTCCAGGGCACGAACAACCCCGGCCAGGAGTTTGCCGACCTGTTTGGCAGCCAGGCCGCCGACACCGAGGACTCGGGCAACTTCGCCGGCGTGAAAAACCCGGCGGTCGATGCGCTCGTCGCCGCCATGGTCGGCGCCAAGACCGAGCAGCAACTGCTTCCTGCCTGCCATGCGCTTGACCGCGTCATCCTGCACAGCCACTACCTCGTGCTCCAGTGGTACGCCAGCAGCCACCGCATGGCCTACAACGCCTGGCGCCTGGCGCGCCCCGAGGCCCTGCCGCCGTATTCGCCCGGGGAGATGTGGGCGGTGATGACCTGGTGGGCAAGAAAATGATAGCTGCTCGCGCTTGACTGGCGGGCATTACAGCCACTTTTGACCTTGAAAATGCAATTTTTGGAACACAAGATCCCCCCGCCCCTGGTGGGCCTGGCCAGCGCCGTGCTGGTCTGGGTGCTGGGCGCCTGGTGGCCGCTCTGGCCGTTGCCCGAGGCGCTGCGCCTGCCCCTGGCCGTGCCGTGCGCGCTGCTCGGCCTGGCGCTCGATGGCTGGAGCCTGTGGAACTTTCGCCGCCAGCGCACCACGGCCAACCCGCTGGCACCGGGCAGCGCCCGTGCCGTGGTGCAAAGCGGGCCGTACCGTTTCACGCGCAACCCCATGTACCTGGGGCTGGCGCTGCTGCTGCTGGCGCTGTGCCTGTGGCGCGGCCAGCCGGTGGCGTTGCTGGCGCTGGCGTTGTTCGTGGCCTATATCACGCGCTTTCAAATCCTGCCGGAGGAGCGGGCGCTGCGCGCGAAGTTCGGCGCGCCGTACGAGGACTATCGGCGCCGCGTGCGCCGCTGGCTGTAAATTCCACCCCCATGCTTGCCTACATCGCCAAACGCCTGCTGCTCATGCTGCCCACGCTGCTGGGTGTGCTGCTGCTGACTTTTGCCGTCATCCAGTTCGTGCCCGGCGGGCCGGTGGAGCAGTACCTGGCCGAGGCCAGGGCGGGCGCTGGCGGCAGCGCCGAGGGCAGTGGCCTGGCCTACCGGGGCGCGCAAGGGGTGGACCCCCAGCGCCTGGCGCAGATCAAGGCGCTGTATGGCTTCGATAAGCCCGCGCACGAGCGATTCATCCAGATGCTGGGCCAGTTTGCGCGCTTTGACCTGGGGCGCAGTTTTTTCCAGAACAAGGACGTGTGGCAGCTGGTGCGGGAAAAACTGCCCGTCTCCATCAGCCTGGGGTTGTGGACGTTTTTCATCAGCTACCTGGTGGCCGTGCCCCTGGGCGTGGCCAAGGCGGTGCGCGCCGGTTCGCGCTTTGACCTGGTGACGACGCTGCTCATTCTGGTGGGCTACGCCATTCCGGGGTTTGTGCTCGGCGTGGCGCTGCTGGTGATTTTTGGCGGCCAGCTGCAGTGGTTTCCGCTGCGCGGGCTGACGTCGGCGAACTGGGATGAACTCTCCTGGGGTGCGCGCATCGTGGACTACCTCTGGCACATCGCCCTGCCGGTGACGGCCATGGTGGCGGGCAGCTTTGCCGTCACGGCCATGCTGACGAAGAACGCCTTTTTGGAAGAAATCCGCAAGCAATACGTGCTCACGGCGCGCGCCAAGGGCCTTTCCGAGCGCCAGGTGCTCTACGGCCATGTGTTTCGCAATGCGCTCATTCCCATCGTCACCGGCTTTCCGGCGGCTTTTATTGGCGCATTCTTTGCCGGCTCGCTGCTGATCGAGACGCTGTTCTCGCTCGACGGCCTGGGCCTCTTGAGCTACGAGAGCGTGATCCGGCGTGACTACCCGGTGGTGCTGGGCACGCTGTACCTGTTCACGCTCATCGGGCTGGTGACCAAGCTGGTGTCCGATCTTTGCTATGTGTGGGTGGATCCGCGTGTCAAATTCGATTAGCCCGGTGTCCTTGTCCCCCACGCGCCGCGCCTGGCAGCGCTTTCAGAGCAACCCCCTGGGCTACTGGAGCCTGCTGCTGTTTGCCGCCCTGGTGCTGCTGAGCCTGGGCGCCGAGCTGGTGAGCAACGACCGCCCCCTGCTGGTGCGCTACCAGGGCCAGACCTACTTTCCGCTGGT
>JAJTBK010000155.1 GCA_021286965.1 Comamonadaceae bacterium
CCCGGGCAGCAGGCCGCCGCCGTCGGCTGCGCTCCAGCCGGGAAAGCCGCCGGCGGCAAACCACTGCAGTTGCACGGCAAACACCAGGATCAGCAGGATGGCGAGCCAGAAGCTCGGCAGGGCCAGGCCCAGCTGTACCAGGGCCATCAGCCCCCAGTCGCCGATGCGACCGTGGTGCAGGGCGGCGTACAGGCCGGTGGCGAGCGCCAGCAGCAGTGTCAGCAGCAGCGCCAGCAAGGCCAGCGGCACGCTCAGCTGCAGGCGTTCGGCGATCAGCGTCGCCACCGGGCTGGCGTAGGCCCAGCTGTCGCCCAGTTCGCCATGCAGCAGGCTCCAGAGCCAGTCCTGGTAGCGCTGCCAGGCGCTGTGCTGCAGCCCCAGCTGCACCGCCAGTGCGGCCACGGCCTCGGGGTCGGCGTCGGGGCCCAGTTGCAGATCCGCCGCGTTGCCTGGCAGCCCGTCGAGCAGGGCAAACACCAGGGCTGAGGCCAGCAGCAGCGTGGTGGCAAGGGTGGCGAGGCGGCGCAGCAGATAAGAAAGCATCGGGAGCGTGGGGCGGCGGTGGGGCAAAACCCTGTGCGCGGGGGTGGTGGGGCAGCGGCGGGATAATGCGCGCCCTGGAAACGTTTTGAACCGTCAGCGCGCAGCAGAGCAGGAGGCACTATGGCATTGATGATTACCGAGGAGTGCATCAATTGCGATGTGTGCGAGCCCGAATGCCCGAACGATGCCATTTCTTTGGGCGAGCTGCACTACGACATCGACCCGCACAAGTGCACCGAGTGCGTCGGGCACTTCGATGAGCCGCAGTGCGTGCAGATTTGCCCCGTGGCCTGCATTCCAGTGCATCCGGAGCATGTCGAGAGCCGCGAGACGCTGTTGCAGAAGTTCCGGCGCTTGCAGGCGGCCAAGGTTTGATGGGTAGGCATTTTCCCCTCTGGCGCTTGCTGGATCAGCGTCAGTAGCTATCAAAACAGAAGCATCAATCCTCGCCCTCGGGCAAGCGCCGGGCGGGCTTGGGGCGGGGTGGCTCGGTGGTGTGGATGTGTTGCGTGGCCTTGTCCATGTCGCCCGCGAGCAAGGTGGGCAGGGCCGGCAGGGTGTGGAGGATGGCGTCCTCGATGCGGCGTAGATCGTCAGGCGCGGGTTTTTTCAGCACCCAGTGCACCACCTCCTGCTTGACGCCGGGGTGGCCGATGCCGATGCGCAGGCGCCAGTAGTCGCTGCTGCCGAGTTGGGCGTGGATGTCGCGCAGGCCGTTGTGCCCGCCGTGGCTGCCGCCGCGCTTGAGTTTGACGACGCCGGGGGCAAAGTCCAGTTCGTCGTGCGCCACCAGAATCTCATGCGGGGCGATCTTGAAGAAGCGCGCCAGCGCCGCCACCGACTTGCCCGAGAGGTTCATGAAAGTCTGCGGCTGCAGCAGCCAGCGCGCCTCACCAGAGACGTTCACGCGCGCCGCCAGGCCCCAGTAGCTGCGCTCGGGCACCAGCGTGGTGCGCAGCTCGCGCGCGACGGCGTCGAGCCACCAAAAGCCGGCGTTGTGGC
>JAJTBK010000187.1 GCA_021286965.1 Comamonadaceae bacterium
CGCGCTACATGGAAAATGACGAGGCCATCGAGGCCATCGTCGCTGCCGGCTTTGCCCCGGCCGACGTCGAGCGCGTGACGCGCCTGATCCAGCTCAACGAATACAAGCGCCGCCAGGCGCCGCAGGGCCCGCGCCTGTCGCGGCGCAGCTTTGGCAAGGACTGGCGCTACCCGATCACGAACAAATTCCGCGCCTGAGCGGCTGCCCGTGCGCACCCCGGTTTCAACATTCCAAGGAAAGACCACGCCATGAAAATGATCACTGCCATCATCAAGCCTTTCAAGCTCGAGGAGGTGCGCGAAGCCCTGGCCGAGTGCGGCGTCAACGGCCTCACGGTGACCGAAGTGAAGGGCTTTGGCCGCCAAAAAGGCCATACCGAGCTGTACCGGGGCGCCGAGTACGTGGTCGATTTCCTGCCGAAGGTGAAGGTTGAGGTGGTGGTGCGCACCGAGGACGTGGATCGCTGCGTTGATGCCATCGTTGGCGTTGCCAGCACCGGCAAGATCGGCGACGGCAAAATTTTCGTCACCCCGGTCGAGCGCGTGGTGCGCATTCGCACCGGCGAACTCGACGACGCCGCAATTTAAATCACGCTGCGCAGGGGTGCGGGTGCGGCAGCGGCCGTGCCAGCGGCCTGCACCAGGGCGGGCAGCAGCAGCTCGACCTGGTCGCCGGTCTGCACCAAACCGAGCTGCCATTCCCCCATGAAGCCCTGGCGCACGCAGCCGGCCAGGAACTGGTGCAGCCCCTGGTAGTACTGCGCCACGTCCAGCAGGCCGATGGGTTTGGCGTGGTAGCCCAGCTGGTGCCAGGTCCAGACTTCAAACAGTTCCTCCAGCGTGCCGATGCCCCCGGGCAGGGCCAGGAAGGCGTCGCTGCGCTCGGCCATCAGGGCCTTGCGCTCGTGCATGGTGTGCACGATGTGCAGTTCGTCGCAGTCGCGGTTCGCCAGTTCCTTGTCCACCAGGGCCTGCGGGATCACGCCCACCACCCGGGCCCCCGCCTGGCGGGCCGCCTGCGCCACCTCGCCCATCAAACCGCTGCGGCCGCCGCCGTAGACCAATTGGCCGCCATGCGTACCGATCCAGCGGCCTACGGCACGTGCCGTCTCGGTGAAGCGGGGGTTGTCGCCGGGGCGTGAGCCGCAGTAGACGCAGAGGGAGAAAGCCGGTGTCGTCATAAAAACCTTTGCCATAGGGCCGCAGCCCAGATGCCGCCACAAATGAGCAGCGAGAGCAGCACGGCGGCGCTGCCCATGTCCTTGGCGCGTTTGGAGAGTTCGTGCCACTCGGGGCCGATGCGGTCGATGGCCGCCTCGATGCCGGTGTTGAGCAGTTCGACGATCATGACCAGCAGCACGCTGGCCGCGAGCAGGGCGATTTCGACCCAGTTGCGCCCGAGCCAAACGGCCAGCGGCAGCAAGAACACGGCGGCGATGGCTTCCTGGCGGAAGGCTTTTTCGCCCCAGCCTGCGCGCAGGCCGGCGATGGAGTAGCCGGTGGCGTGCCACAGGCGGTTGAGCCCGGTGCGGGTTTTTTGCGGGTTGGCGGGGGGCAGTGGTGCAGTCATGGCTGGCGGCGGGCCTCGATCAGGCACGTGCCGGCCCAGGCGTCGTGCCAGAACTGGCGCTGTGGATGAAAGCGGCTGAGCAGGGCCCAGATGGCGACCCAGCCGAGCACCAGGACAGCGGTTTGTGCGCTGGGTAGTTGCCAGGCGGCGCTGGCGCCCAGTGGCGGCAGAAACCACAGCCAGGACAGGGCGTAGCGCCGCAGTGCGCGGCGCTGGGTCAGGGGCTGGCCCTGGGCATCGACGACACGGATGTGCCAAGTCTTCATCGCCAGCGTCTGTCCCTTGGCCCAGAACCAGGTGAAATAAATGCCAAAGACCACGAGCAAAAAAGCCTGCAGGGCGTGGCGGTTGTCCAGGGCGTTGCGCGTTTGCGTCAGGGTGCTGAACAGGTAGCCGGCGATGAAGACGACACCAAACAGCAACATGCCTTCGTACAGCCAGCAGGCCAGGCGCCGGGGCAGGGAGGGGGCGGTGAGGGCAGGGGCGGGCGCAGGCATCATGCAAGGCGGGCGGCGCAGTTGGGTGCGCCGGGGGGTCAGTTGGGCGTGTAGAGCTCGGGCGAGAGGCCGCCGCGTGCTGCCGGCAGCGATGGTGCATCGGGAGCTGCCGGCGTCGCATCGAGCGGTGCCAGGGGCTGCACCTCGGCGGCCGGGGTGGGCACCGGCATGGTTTCGACGATCACCGGTGCTGTCGGCGGCGGCGCTAGCGGTATCACCGACTTGGCGGTCGGCGGGGGGGCGATTTTGGGTGGGTTGGCCAGGTTCGCCGGTGCTTCGGCCGCAGCGGGCACACGCGCCAGCTTGCGCGGCGCCACCGGACGCAGAGCGGTGGCTGCGCCCGCCGGTTTGGGCGTGGCCTTGGCTGCCAGGCGTTTTTTTTCATCCGCACTCAGCGCCTGGTAAGCCTCCCATTGGGCCCGCTTGTCACTGGGGCTGGGGGCCAGGCGATTGGTGACGGCGTAGTTCAAGCGTGCCTGGCTGCGCTGCTGCGCGCTCAGGTTGGCCCAGTCCGTCATGCGGCTGTGCAGCTTGGCCTGCTCTTCGGCGGGCAGGCTGGCAAAGCTGCGCGCGAGGGCCTGCCAGTGCTGTTTTTGTACCTGGCCCATGCGTGGCCATTGTTCCTGCAGCGGCGCCAGGGCCTGTTGTTCGGCGCGGCTGAGTTCCTTCCAGGCTGTGCCGGTGGGGGCGGGGCTGGGCACGGTCGGGCGCGCCATACGGGCGCTGGGCTTGGGGGCCTCGGCGATTTCCAGCGGCAGGGCGTTGGGTGCCATCCGCACCTGCTGCACGACCGACCCACCCAACACGGCAAAGCCGCCGAGCAAGGCGGCGGCCAGTACCAGGGCGGGCAGGTAGAGGGGGCGGGTGGGGGTGTCTGGCGGCAAAGGCATTCAGGCGCTGCGGGCGGTCAGTGCGTGGACGTGTCCACGCTCTTGAGGTATTGCACGAATCCCGGGTCGGCGTAGGCCGAGGGTGGCAGGTCGTCGGTGAGCAGGGCGGCATCGACTTCGGCCACCTCGGTCGTGCTGTATTCGGTTTCGTTGACGTTGACCACCACCAGGCCGACGAACAAGGCCATCAGCGGGATGGCCGAGGCCAGGGCGCGCCACCAGGTGCCGCCCTCGTTGCCCCAGCCGCCGAGCACGGCGCTGCGGCCCTGACGCACCACGGCCGGGGTCTGGCGCAGCTGCTGCACGACGACCTCGCGCTTGCGCTGCGCCAGCGCTTGCACACGCGCCGCGCGCAGGCGCTCGGAGATGTCGTAGGGCAGGGCGTCGGTGCCGTCGGACAGGCGCGCAGCGACGCGCCGGGCAAAACGTTCGGCAGCAGGGGCAGGGGCGGCGTGGCGGGCGGCGGTGGTCATAGTGTGATTCCTCGGGCTTTCAGGGCCTTGCTGAGGGCTTGAATGGCCCGAAAGCAATGGGTTTTGACGCTGCCTTCCGTGCAGCCCATGGCGGCGGCAGTTTCGGCAACGTCCATTTCCTCCCAGTAACGCATCAAGAAGGCCTCGCGTTGACGTGCTGGCAGGCCTTGTATCTCGGTCTCGATGCTTTGCAGTGTCTGGGCGCGTTCGGTCTGGGTCTCGGCGCTGTCGCCCAGGGCATCGCCGTCGGGGCCACTGTAGGTTTCGAGGAGGTTGAATTCTGCGCCATCTTCGCCCTCACCTTCAAAATCGCTGAGGTTGGAGAACAGGGCATTGCGTGTTTTTTGGCGCCGGAACCAGTCCAGGGTGCAGTTGGACAAGATGCGCTGGAACAGCATGGGCAGTTCGGCGATGGGCTTGTCGCCGTAATGCTCGGCCAGCTTGAGCATACTGTCTTGCACGATGTCCAGCGCCGCCTCCTCGTTGCGCACGTGGTACAGCGAGCGCTTGAAGGCTCGCTTTTCGACGCTTTTGAGAAAGTCGGAGAGTTCTTGTTCCGTAGCCAAGACAGGTGGGGCCCGGGACGGGGCCAGTGAGGTCGGCGCGCAGGGGTGGGGCGCAAAGAGGCGAGATTATGGCATTGCGTGCCATTTTTTCCATACCCTTGCCGGCGTGGCCATGTTGCGGTGCATAATGGCCGCTGCAGTTCAACGGCAAACGGGTCACGGTCCGGCGCGCAAATCATGGCGTCCATGTCCTTGGCCTTAAGTCCCAAACTGGCCCCACAAGGGCCGCAGGCCAGGGGCACCCAAGGTTTTTCGTCAGAGAAATTCACAAAGGTTGATCATGGAAATTTCCAAGGCTGACAGTGCAGCCCCGCAGACCTCTGCCGCACCCGAATTGATGGGTGCTGAAATCGTCGTCAAGGCCTTGCAGGCCGAGGGCGTGAAGTACATCTGGGGCTATCCCGGCGGTGCTGTCCTCTACATCTACGACGCACTCTACAAGCAAGAATCCATCCAGCACGTGCTGGTGCGCCACGAGCAGGCGGCCGTGCACGCTGCCGACGGCTATGCCCGCGCCACCGGCGATGTGGGTGTGGCCCTGGTGACCTCCGGCCCTGGCCTGACCAACGCCGTCACCGGCATTGCCACGGCGTACATGGATTCGATCCCCATGGTCATCATCTCGGGCCAGGTGCCAACGGCGGCCATCGGCCTCGATGCCTTCCAGGAATGCGACACCGTGGGCATCACGCGCCCGATCGTCAAGCACAACTTCCTCGTCAAGGACGTGCGCGATCTGGCCGAGACCATGAAGAAGGCGTTTCATATCGCCCGCACCGGCCGTCCCGGTCCGGTGGTGGTTGATGTGCCCAAGGACGTCTCGTTCAAGAAAATTGTGTACCAGGGTTATCCGCAGAGCGTGGAGATGCGCTCCTACAACCCGGCGAAGAAGGGCCACAGCGGCCAGATTCGCAAAGCGCTGCAGCTTTTGCTGACGGCCAAGCGCCCGTATATCTACACCGGCGGCGGCGTGCTGCTGGGCAATGCCTGCAACGAACTGCGCACCCTGGTCGATATGCTGGGCTACCCGGTGACGCATACGCTCATGGGGCTGGGCGCCTATCCGTCGTCCGATCGCAAGTTCGTCGGCATGTTGGGTATGCATGGCACGGTGGAAGCCAACAACGCCATGCAAAACTGCGACGTGCTGCTGGCCGTGGGCGCACGTTTTGACGACCGCGTGATCGGCAACCCCAAGCATTTTGCGCAAAACGACCGCAAGATCATCCACATCGACATTGATCCGTCGTCGATATCAAAACGCGTCAAGGTCGATATCCCGATCGTCGGCGACGTCAAGGACGTGCTGGCCGAGCTCATCGCCATGATCCGCGAGACGCCGCAGCGCCCTGACGCCGGCGCCCTGGCCGCCTGGTGGGATCAGATCGAGGGCTGGCGTGCACGCGACTGCCTCAAGTACGACCGGGGCAACACCGAAGTCATCAAGCCGCAATACGTCGTCGAGACGCTGTGGAACATGACCCGGGACACGGAGACCTATATCACCTCCGACGTCGGCCAGCACCAGATGTGGGCGGCGCAGTTTTACAAATTCGACGAGCCACGCCGCTGGATCAACTCCGGTGGCCTGGGCACCATGGGCGTGGGCATTCCGTACGCCATGGGCATCAAGCTGGCCAAGCCCGATGCCGAGGTGTTCTGCATCACCGGCGAAGGCTCGGTGCAGATGAACATCCAGGAGCTCTCCACCTGCCTGCAGTACAACACGCCGATCAAGGTCGTGTCGCTGAACAACCGCTACCTCGGCATGGTGCGCCAGTGGCAGGAGATTGAGTACTCCGGTCGCTACAGCCACAGCTACATGGATGCGCTGCCCAACTTCGTCAAGCTCGCCGAGGCCTACGGCCACGTCGGCCTGCTGATCGAGCGCCCGCAGGACGTGGAGCCGGCGCTGCGCGAGGCGCGCAAGTTGAAGGATCGCACCGTGTTCCTGGACTTCCGCACCGACCCGACCGAGAACGTGTTCCCCATGGTGCGCGCCGGCAAGGGCATCACGGAAATGCTGCTCGGTTCCGAAGACCTTTAAGCGAAATAAGCCGCTAGCGCTTGCTGGATAAGCGTAAGCAGCTATCATTTTTATAGTATTTGACGAATCTATTGCCTGCCAAGCCCGCCGCTTACCGGCGCCGGGGGAGGGCAGCGAGAAGAGGATGCTGACATGAAACACATCATTGCCGTTTTGCTGGAAAACGAAGCCGGCGCGCTCTCGCGCGTGGTGGCGCTGTTTTCCGCCCGGGGCTACAACATCGAGTCGCTCACCGTGGCGCCGACGGAAGATCCGTCGCTCTCGCGCATGACCATCCAGACCACCGGCTCGGATGACGTCATCGAGCAGATTACCAAGCACCTGAACCGCCTCATCGAGGTCGTGAAGGTGGTCGATCTGACCGAAGGCGCTTATACCGAGCGCGAGCTCATGATGGTCAAGGTGCGCGCCGTCGGCAAGGAGCGCGAGGAGATGAAGCGCATGGCCGACATTTTCCGTGGCCGCATCATCGACGTGACGGAGAAAAGCTACACCGTCGAGCTGACGGGCGACCAATCGAAGAACGACGCCTTCCTGCAGGCCATCGACCGTACGGCCATTCTGGAGACGGTGCGCACCGGCGCCAGCGGCATTGGTCGGGGCGAGCGCATTTTGCGCGTCTAATCCCCTTTTTGTCTTTCCATTTTTCCCTACGAATTCAACCCGGAGCCAACATGAAAGTTTTCTACGACAAAGACTGTGATCTGTCCCTCATCAAGGGCAAGACCGTCGCCATCATCGGCTACGGCAGCCAGGGCCACGCCCACGCGCAGAACCTGAACGAAAGCGGCGTCAAGGTCATCGTTGGCCTGCGCAAGGGCGGCGCTTCGTGGGACAAGGTCGCCAAGGCCGGTCTCACGGTGATGGAAGTCAACGATGCCGTCAAGGCCGCTGACCTGGTCATGATCTTGTTGCCCGACGAGAACATTCCCGATGTGTACAACAACAACGTTGCGCCCAACATCAAGCAAGGCGCCACGCTGGCCTTTGCCCACGGCTTCAACGTGCACTACAACCAGGTCGTGCCACGCGCCGACTTGGACGTCATCATGGTCGCCCCCAAGGGCCCGGGCCATACCGTGCGCTCCGAGTACTTGAAGGGCGGCGGCGTGCCCTCGCTCATCGCCGTGTACCAAGACAAGTCGGGCAAGGCGCGTGACCTGGCCCTGTCCTATGCCATGGCCAACGGCGGCGGCAAGGGCGGCATCATCGAAACCAACTTCAAGGAAGAAACCGAAACCGACCTGTTCGGCGAGCAGGCCGTGCTCTGCGGCGGCGCCGTCGAGCTGGTGAAGATGGGCTTCGAGACCCTGACCGAAGCCGGCTACGCCCCCGAGATGGCCTACTTCGAGTGCCTGCACGAGTTGAAGCTCATCGTCGATCTGATGTACGAAGGCGGCATCGCCAACATGAACTACTCCATCTCCAACAACGCGGAGTATGGCGAGTACGTGACGGGCACCGAGGTCATCAACGAGCAGTCGCGCGCGGCCATGCGCAATGCCTTGAAGCGCATCCAGACCGGTGAATACGCCAAGATGTTCATCCTGGAAGGCAAGACCAACTACCCCAGCATGACGGCCCGTCGCCGCCAGAACGCGGAACACGCCATCGAACAAGTCGGTGGCCAGCTGCGCGCCATGATGCCCTGGAT
>JAJTBK010000189.1 GCA_021286965.1 Comamonadaceae bacterium
TTTATGCACAGCTCCAGGAGCTGGAGCAAGCGGCCACCACAGATGCAAAAATTGCGCGCCTCTTGTCCTACGTCGATCCCATAGAAGCTTGGGTTGGGCGCACCATTGGCTACGGCAAGCCACGCTACAAGCGCTTTCGCAGCCAATTAAAGCGGGATGTCACTCCGGTTTCGAGTTGGCTTCAGCCCGCTGCGGACGGTGCAAACATAGATGACGAAGATGTCGTGACCCTGACGGTAGGGGCCACAGCAGAGGGCACTACGCTCTACAAAAAACTGCTGAACAACAAAGACTTCCCCTACCCCAAACCCCTGTCCCTCATCAAAAACCTGCTCCAGCAAGCCACCCGCCCCGGCGACACCGTGCTCGACTTCTTTGCCGGCTCCGGCACCACGGGTCAGGCAGTGCTGGAGCTCAACGCCGAAGACGGCGGCCAGCGCCGCTTCATCCTGTGCAGCAGCACCGAGGCCACGGCCAAGGAGCCTGAAAAAAACCTGTGCCGCGACGTCTGCGCCGAGCGCCTGCGCCGCGTCATCGCCGGGTATGGCGGCAAAAGCGGCAAACCCGGCCACGGCCTGGCGCAGGGCGGTGAATTTGCCTATCTGCAGCTCGACAAGATCGACGGCGCAGACCTGCTGCTCGACGCCCAGCCGCACCACGCCGCCACCCTGCTTTCCATGCGAAACATGGCCGTAGCGCCCGTGGAACAAGCGCAAGCAGCTATTCAAACCATAGCAATCAGCGCCGACTGGCTGCTCGTGCTGTGCCAGGACAGCGCCCCCGCCACGCTGGACGCGCTGCGCGCCCTGCACCAGGCGCACCCGGCAGCGCGCCTGCTGGTTGCCACGCCGCGCCCGCAGGCGCTGGCGCTGTGGCTGCAGGAGCAAGGCATCCCCGGCCAAACCCAGGCGCTGCACGCGGTGCTGGCGCAGGGGCAGGGGCGGCGGCGCAAGCCATCGCAGCACGGCTGACGGTAGGTACAATAACCACCATGAACAGCAAGGAACTGATCAAGCTACTGGAGGCCGACGGTTGGGTCTTGCGCGGGGCCAAGGGCAGCCACCATGTGTTCACCCACCCAGGCAAACCGGGCCATATCAGCGTGCCGCATCCCAAAAAGGATTTGGGTACCGGTTTGCTGCACAAACTGCTCAAACAAGCAGGGCTGAAGGAGTCGCCATGAAATTCATCATTGCCATCGAACCCGGAACCGACACCACCGCATGGGGTGTCGTCGTGCCCGATCTGCCTGGCTGCTTTTCTGCGGGCGACAGCATGGATGAGGCGCTGGAAAACGCCCGTGAAGCCATTGATCTGCATGTCGAAACCTTGATCGAGGACGGTGCGGCCATTCCCGCCCCCCGCCCCCTGGCGCAGCACCAGGCCGATCCGGCCTACGCCGGCTGGGTGTGGGCCGTGGTGGAGGTGCCGGTCGAAAAATACCTGGGCCCGGCAGAAAAAATCAATATCACCGTGCCGCGCCTGGTGCTGGCGCGCATTGACGAATACGCCAAGTCCCACGGTCTGAGCCGCAGTGGTTTTCTGGTTGAAGCCGCACGCTCGGCCATGCGGGCGTAGGTCTCGCACCCACGGCTTGCGCGTTACATGCAACGCAACTACCATGTTGCATGTAACGCCCAGGAGGCCCTCATGACCACTGCCCATGTCAACGCCCGCGTGCAAAAGCACCGCGACGCCCTGCGCCAGGCGGGCCTGCGCCCGGTGCAACTGTGGGTGCCCGACACCCGACGCCCCGATTTCGCCCAGGAATGCCTGCGCCAAAGCCTGCAGGCGGCCCAGGCCGATGCTGCCGACCCGTCCTTGCAGCCCCTGATGGATACCGCGCTGACTGAACTGGACGGCTGGACGGATTGATGCGCGGCGACTTGGTCACCGTGGCCTTGCAAGGCGACTTTGGCAAACCCCGGCCCGCGCTGGTCATCCAGGCAGACTGGTTTGCAGCGCACAGCAGCATGACGGTGCTGCCGGTCACCAGCACGCTGGTGGATGCGCCGCTGCTGCGCATCCCCCTGCCCGCCAACGCGGACACCGGCCTGCAAAAGCCCTCGCAAGTCATGGTGGACAAGGCCATGACGGTGCCGCGCGACAAGCTGGGGCCCGCCATGGGCCGCATCGACCCCGACACGCTGGTGGAGGTGGAACGCTGCCTGGCCGTGTTTCTGGGCATAGGCAAATAAAACAACGCATGAACGACCCGGCATGACCGACACCACCCCCCGCCCGCTGCAAACCCCGCTGCCCCTGGCCCCGCAGGCCGCTGCGCTGCAGCCCGAGCGCTTTCAGGCTGAATTGATCGCCCACATCAGCGCCGCCTTGCAGGTGGACGAGCGCACCCAGCGCCCGCCCTGCCTGCTGCGCGCGCCCACGGGCTCGGGCAAGACCTTTGTGCTCGGCCAGGTGCTGCAGCAGGTGGGCCAGCAGCGCGACGTGCTGTGGTTCTGGTTCGTGCCTTTCGTCACGCTGGTGGCGCAAACGCTGGACGCGCTTTTGCACAGCGCCGCCAGCCTGCACCCCGTGCCACTGGCCCAGGGCCGCAACCAGGAGGTGGGCGCGGGCACGGTGCTGATCTCCACCGCCCAGGCCGTGGCGCGCGCGCAGTGGCGCAAGCAAGGCTGGGACGGCGATGGCGACGACGAGGTGCGCACCCTGGCCGCGCTGCTGGCACGCGCCCGGGCGCAGGGGCTGGCCATTGGCCTGGTGGTGGACGAGGCGCACATCGCGCTGGACAAGGGCACGGAGTTCGGCCAGTTCGCCCACTGGCTGCAGGCCGACTACCTGCTGATGGCCACGGCCACGCCCAAGGACCAGCGCCTGACGGATTTTCTGGCGCACGCGGGCTACGGCGCGCACCGGCACTTTTCGGTCAGCCGCGACGACGTGGTGCAGGCCAAGCTGAACAAGCAGTACATCGAGGCCGTGGTCTACAGCCTGGGCGGCCACATGGCCAGCGTGACCGACGTGCGCCGCACCGTGCTGCGCCAGGCCTGGGCGCGCAACCAGGCCATTGCCCGCGAGCTGGCGCAGCGCCAGATTGCCTGTACACCGCTGCTCTTGGTGCAGGTGGCCAACGGCGCGGGCACGGTGGAAGAAGCCGCGCAGGAGCTGATGCAGCACTGCGCCGTGCCGCCCGAGGCCATTGGCCAGCACAGCGCCGACGCGCCCGACCCCATCCTGATGGCCGCCATTGCGAACGACACGCGCAAGCAGGTGCTGATCTTCAAGCAGTCCGCCGGCACGGGCTTTGACGCGCCGCGCGCCTTCGTGCTGGCCAGCACCAAGAGCGTGAACGACGCCGACTTTGCCCTGCAGTTCATGGGCCGCGTGATGCGCGTGGAGCGCACCGTGCGCGCCGCCTTTGCCGGGCCGGCAGCGATTGCGCCGGTGCTGAACACCGCCTACGTCTACCTGGCCAACGCCGAGGCCCAGGCCGGCTACGAGGCCGCCGTGCAGGCCACCAGCGCCGTGAAAAGCCAGCTCGAAGGGCAGACGGAAAAACTGGTGCAGCGGCGCACCATGGGCGGGGCCGTGGTCTACACCAACCTGCCCAGCGACCAGCCGCCGCTGGCCTACAGCTTTGGATTGCCGGTGGTGGCCAGCGATGGCGACGCGCCGCTACCCACGCACCAGGCGCAGGAAAGCGCACCCGAAAACGTGCCACAAAGCGATTTGTTTGCGCCCGCCGCCCCACGGCCCGCCGCGCCGCCGACGGCTTTCACGGATTTGTGGGGCGGCCTGCCGCTCGATGAGCTCGCCCCCGCACCCGCTGCCGCACCGGCGCGCAGCCAGCGCCCGCACACCCTGGCCGAGGTCAGGCAGACCCTGGCCAAGAACCGCCTGCGCCTGTTCGAGCGCAAGCGCGGCAGCGCGGTGCCCACGCTGGGTGAGAGCCTCAAGACCGAGGAAAAGCCCGGCTTCGTCGCACTCTCGGCCATCTCTGCGCAGGTGGCGCACAACCTGCCCCTGCCCGATGCCCTGCAGCGCCAGGCGCTGCAAGCGGCGCTCAACCTACTCACGCAAAAAGAGCTGCACCGCGAGCTGACCACGGGCGAGAGCTACGCGCAGGAGATCACCGTCGTCACCGACCGCAGCGCCCTGGCGCGCGAGGCGCTGGCGGCGCTGCAACAACTGCCGCACGCGGAGGAAGAGGATTACCGCCTGATCGTGCAGGTGCTGACCGAGCGCCTGCGCCCCGCGCTGGCTGCCGCGCTGGCCGCGCTGGCGAGCGAATCACCCGCCGCCGCCCAGGCCACTACCGCCTTGACCGACGCCCAGCGCCTACGCCTGCTGCGCGACGCCGCGCACTGGGTGCTGCGCGCCAGCGCCCAGGAGCTGCGCGAGGCCATTTTTGCCGCCATCGCCACGCAGGCCGTGCTGGTGGATGCCCAGCCCCTGCCCGACGCGATGATCTGCCCCGAGGACGTGGCGCTGGAGCACTCGCTCAAGAACATCTACGGCGTGCTGCCGCCCTGCAAAGAAGACTGGCCCGATGTGGAGGGCCTGCTCTTCATGGACGAGCGCCATTGGTGGAAAGACCAGGCGCTGCCCCTGGCCGACGGCAGCACCCTGCGCCTGGCGCGCTACGACGGCGCGGTGCAGCTCAATACGCTGGAGCGCGACTTTGCGCGCGCGCTCGACAGTGCCGACTTTGTGCTCTGGTGGCACCGCAACCCCGACAAAAAACCCTGGGCCGTGCGCGTGGTGCGCGCCGAGCACGAACATTACTTCTACCCCGACTTTGTGGTTTGCGTACAGCACGCGCCCGGCACCCCGCCCCTGCAGCGCCTGCTGGAGACCAAGCAGGACACCAAGGACGCCGCGCGCAAAGCGCAGCACTGGCCCGCAAGCTACGGCAAGGTGCTGTTCCTCACGCCCGACGGCAGCCGCCTGCGCTGGGTGAATGACGATGGCAGCCTGGGCGATGCGGTGAAGCTGCCCGACATGCAGGGCGTGCACGAGCGCCTGGTGCATACCGCCCCAGAACTACAAAAAACATAGCGGCTAGCGCTTGCTGGACAAGGGCTAGCCGCCGTTTTTATATAAAAGTGTGAAGCCCGCCGATAAGCCGGATTCTGTGCACGCGGTTGCCCGCATGTGACCGCCATTACTCTGGGCCGGGGGTCGCCCCGCCGGCTCGATGCCACCTACCCGCACACTCCGGGGGCCCCGTCAACGTGTGCCTACTTGGTGTTGCTGCGCGTAGAGATTGCCCGTTTCACCCCCAGTGGTCTACCTTCGCAAGCACTCCCCTGGGACTCGTCTCTGTTGCTCTGATCCTCACCTCACGGTGGACAGCCGTTAGCTGCTACGCTGCCCTGTGCAGTCCGGACGTTCCTCCAGTGCGGCCTTTCGGCACTTGCACCAGCGGCGGTCTGGCAGGCTTCACGGGGGGGATTATCGCCCACGGCGCCCCATGCCGGCGCCGAGTTGCGCATACTCACGCCATGCACGCCTCTACCCGCCCCCCTGCCCCGACCCACTTCGACACCGCCGCGCGCGACTGGGACCAGCGCCCCATGTCGCAGCAGATGGCCGCCATCGCCCCGCGCCTGCTGGCCGCCGTGCCGCTGGCCGCCACCGATCACGTACTGGACTTTGGCGCCGGCACCGGCCTGCTGGCCGCGCAGATCGCGCCGCTGGTGGCGCAGGTGACGGCACTGGACACTTCTGCTGCCATGCTGCAGGTGCTGACCGAAAAAGGCCACGCCAACATCACCGCGCTGCAGGGCGACATCTTTGCCCTGCCGCCAGGCACCCTGGCGCCGCAAGACGCCATCGTCAGCGCCATGGCGCTGCACCACGTGGCCGACACCGCCGCGCTGCTGCGCGCCTTTGCCGCCTTGCTGCGCCCCGGCGGGCGCGTGGCGCTGGTGGATTTGTACGCCGAAGATGGCAGCTTTCACGGCGACAACGCCGCCAAGGGCGTGCACCACCTGGGCTTTGCCCCCGCCGCGCTGCAGGCGCTGGCCGAGCAGGCGGGCCTGTGCGACGTCGCCTTGACTGAAATTTTGCAAGTGCAGCAGCGCAACGGGCGCCACTACCCGCTGTTCCTGATGACCGGGCGCAAACCCTGAAACCACCGCCTCTGCGACCACGGCCGCATATCGATATGCCGCTGGCTGCAGAACAACTCGTACAGAATGCGGCCGTTCCCCCGCCCTTTTTTCTTTCAGGAGATGCCATGAAAGCCGACAACGTCCTGCACACTATTGGCAACACGCCGCACATCCGCATCAACCGCCTGTTCGGCGCGGGCGCCAACGTGTGGATCAAATCCGAACGCAGCAACCCCGGCGGCTCGGTCAAAGACCGCATCGCCCTGGCCATGGTGGAGGACGCTGAAAAATCCGGTGCCTTGCAGCCCGGCGGCACCATCATCGAGCCCACCAGCGGCAACACCGGCATCGGCCTGGCGCTGGTGGCCGCCGTCAAGGGCTACAAGCTGATTTTGGTGATGCCCGACAGCATGAGCATCGAGCGCCGCCGCCTGATGCTGGCCTACGGCGCGCAGTTTGACCTCACGCCGAAAGAAAAAGGCATGAAAGGCGCCATCGCCCGCGCCGAGGAACTGGTGGCGCAAACCCCGGGCGCCTGGATGCCGCAGCAGTTCGAGAATCCGGCCAACGCCGACATCCACGCGCGCACCACGGCGCAGGAAATCCTGGCCGACTTCCCCGACGGGCTCGATGTGCTCATCACCGGCGTCGGCACGGGCGGGCACCTCACGGGCTGCGCGCGCGTGCTCAAGGAGAAATTCCCGCAACTCAAGGTGTTTGCCGTCGAGCCCACGCAGTCGCCCGTGATCTCGGGCGGCGCGCCGGGCCCGCACCCCATCCAGGGCCTGGGCGCGGGCTTCATCCCGAAAAACCTCGATACCCGCCTGCTCGATGGCGTCATCCAGGTCGATGCCGAACCGGCGCGCGAGTACGCCCGCCGCTGCGCCCGCGAGGAAGGGCTGCTGGTGGGCATCTCCAGCGGCGCGACCCTGGCCGCGATTGCACAAAAACTACCCGAGCTGCCCGCCGGCGCAAAGGTGCTGGGCTTCAACTACGACACGGGCGAGCGCTACCTGTCGGTGGATGGCTTTTTGCCCACCGCCTGAGTCGCAGCAGCGCACCGG